>NZ_WTKS01000010.1:0-201003 GCF_011378625.1 Pseudoalteromonas sp. c7(2019)
GCATGATGGGTGGTGTGGGGGCTGGAGGTTAGAGACCTCCGGCTACCCGATTAAATTTTCTATAAATCTGGCAACACCGTTGGGTCGAAGCCCCACATGTGGTCAGGGTTACGTGTGCACCTGACTACGGTTGTCTTATTGTTTTTTGGACCAATTGATCGAAGCTTTAATTTCCCTGTACATTTCGGGCAACTACCTTCAACTTTGGTGATGTATATCTCTCCTTTCGACCCAGTCTCAAGATTGAAAAATGGAGGGAAATCTAGGTGCTTGGATTGAACTAAAGCCATACCAATCGGAAACAATATTGCGCCGATTGCCATAGTTATAATAAAGATGAATTGGTATTCGGTTCCAATAAATCCAAGAATACTCGCAATGCTGCCAAAAAAACTAAGTAAGCCTGAGACTAAAAGCCAAGACGCTTTTAGTTGAGTTCCAGCGACCGATAACGGCCTAACTTTAGTTCGATCGATGTATGCTTTATTAGAAGCATCTTCATTTGAATTTATATTTATTGTATTTCCAGTAACTTGGTTTTGCTGACCAAAATTTACCGAGTTATCACCAGATTCAATATTTATATTGTTTTGGATTTTAAGGTCGTTTCCGCACTCAGAGCAAAACTTTGCTTGCACGTTGGCTTCCTTTCCACATTCAGTACAGTTCATCTATGCTATTACTCCTCAAATTTAACAGCTTTATCAGAGGACACTTTCCTCTTTTTGTGAGCAAAGTATGTCCTCTTAATTATTTTTAATATTAATAACAAATCCTGTAACACATTGCGAGTATTAAACTTTAAGTCGGGCTGTTCTTTTAATAATATGCAGAAAAGAAGAAAACGTCCTCATTTTTAGACTTATGAGGAAAAACGCCAGCGCGGTACATAAATACAGCAATTAAATATTTAAAATGAAAACCAAATCCGATTTTAAATCATTTAATAGTTACTAAAAAACGGCTGCAATAACGTAAGTAACCGCTTTAAGTACACTTGTTTGTGTAAGCATATTATAAAAGGTGGTTTACGGATGGTGGAAGTTGTAAAAACGAGGTTATGAGCTATTTACTAAACGCGTCTTCCTTCTTTTAAAACAGGGCAGACACGATGTTTATACCAATCGACTTAAATATTTAGCCTTTCTAGCGTGCTAAATAAAGCGTTAACGGCGTTATAAATTTCTCATGTAGAACAACTACATCTCGAAATTTATGCCTTGTTATCACTCTATTTATCCGTCGCTATAAATGTCTAATAACTTAACACGATTGGTATTATTTGGCTTTTTTAGCCTCAAGTACTTCTATTTCACTCCAGATCTTTTCGGCTTCTGCACTTAACATGGCAAAGCTTTTAATGTCGCCTTTTCTTTGTGCCTGCATGCCTTGCTCTAGTTTTACGTCGTATTCTTTACGCAGTTTTTTTACGGGGTCAGGCTTTAAAAATGAAAACATTGGTATTCTCTTAATATATTAAATTATATGTAGTTAGTGTACGCATTAATGGGCTTAATAGTTCTTTGTTTGGTGAAAATGTTTACTTTGCGCTTTAAAAGCGCAAAGTAAACACGGTGTAATTATTAACCTACTGTGTGCTAGTTCTGGTTCTAGTGCTAATGTTTACGTTTTTGGCTCTAGGCGTTTAATGCCTTGCCCATCAATACCTAAATAAATAAAACCATCGCTGCCTTGGGCTAGGCTGCGAACTCTGCCAATGCCATCGAGTATTTTATATTGTTTAACAACCTTGCCCTTTGAGAGTTCCAGCGCGCTAATAAATGCAAATTTCATTGATGCTAGTAATAGTTTACCTTTCAACTCTGGGTATTTATCACTCGTTACATACAGCATATCAGAGGGAGCAATAGAGGGAGTCCAATGCAATACGGGTGATTCCATACCGTCTTTTTCTTTAAGGTCTGTAAACTTGGTGCCGCTGTAGTTAACGCCATAACTTACTAAAGGCCATCCGTAGTTAGCGCCTTTTTTTATTATGTTAAGCTCATCACCGCCGCGTGGCCCATGTTCGTGAGACCAAATAATATTGTTTTGATTATCAAACCACATGCCTTGTGGGTTACGGTGCCCATAAGACCATACCGCATGTTTTGCATTGTTTTGTTCAACAAACGGATTGTCGCTTGGGATACGGCCATCTTCGTGTAAGCGATAAATTTTACCGCCGTCCCGCGTGAGATCTTGCGGGTTTATGTCGCGCGAGCCGCGATCGCCAATTGAAAAATAAACATAACCTTCATCATCAAACACAATACGGCTGCCATAGTGCTGGCCTTTGGTACTGTTTTGCTCGCCTTTGTATAGCAATTGCTGATCAGACAACTGTGTATGATCGCTATTAAGCTTGGCGCGCATTAAGGCGGTGTTACTTCCGCTTCCTTTGCCTTCACTACTTGAGTAACTAAAGTACAGCCATTGGTTTTGCTTACTATCGGTGTGTAGTGATAAATCAAGCAATCCACCTTGGCCATTAGCGTCAATGTCGGGAAGCCCTGAAACCTTAGTTAATGTAGTTGTATTTTTAGGTAATAAAAATAACGTTCCACTGCGCTCAGATATTAGCAAATCGCCGTTAGTTAAAGGCTCTATAGCCCAAGGTATAACCACACCTTCTGCCGCTGTTACTGCGTTAACGCTAAGCGATAAAGTATCGAGCTGTTTATAGTTTTTTACGTAATCGCTTTTTGCATTTGCGGGGGCGTTAGTAGCAAATATAGCAATGGCTAAACTTGCACTTATTAGTTTAGGGAGTGTGTTATGTGACATTAAATTTATCATTATGGCTTCCAAAATTAATTCAGTCTTACATCACCTTAACATGGCATAAATAAATTTGTTAAGTGTTGAGTTGAATGAAAAACACACACTTATATATTTATAAAATTACCTCTTCTCAGGAAATTGTTTTAGCAATTAGTGCTAATAAAAAATTGAATAATTACTCTATTGGGGTTGAAAACTTAAAATTTGAGCGTACACTTGTGCGCTGAAGTTTGGGCGTACACGTGTAAGTTCAAAATAATTAAGATTTGATAGAGATTTAACCATGATGACTCAAGTATTAAACCAATTTTCAAAATGGTTTTTACACCATCAAAGTTTTGCAGGCTACATAGAGCCAATAATGCAGGTGTTTAAACCTGCGTGGCGTGCAGGGCAGTTTAGAGCGCAAGTAGTTAGTACCGCTGTGCTTGATGGCGGTTTTTTAAGTGTGCAACTTAAGCCAAGCAAACAATGGCAGGCGCATACGTCAGGGCAGCATATAAGTTTAACGCTTGAAATTAATGGGCGATTATTAACACGCGTTTTTACCGTGGCCTCAAGCGCTCAGCAATTTAAAAATACAGGTTTGGTGCGCTTACTAATCAAAACAAATGCGCAAGGGCGCTTTACAGGTTTACTCAGTAGCGCATTAAAAGCGAGTTTGTGGTGCAATATTTCTGCGCCAAACGGCGACTTTGTATTTAAAAATACACATACACCGGCTACTTTTGTTGCCGGTGGGTCGGGTATAACACCTATGCTTGCCATGCTTGATGATTACTTAAGCCAAACTACGCAAAAAGTGTCGTTGGTGTATTACGCAAAAGCCACTGAGCATCAATGTGTTGATGAACTGAGTGAGTTGGCAGCGCAATTTGAGCATTTTTCGTTTTTATTATTAACGCGTGAGCAATCAAACGATATAACCAGCAATATTAAGCCGTGGGAAAATCCAGACATATACTGCTGTGGCCCTGCTGCATTTATGCAGACGGTGAGCGATTTTGCTAAAACGCATAAGCTAAATTACTACCAAGAAGCATTTGGTTTGGCGCTGCCTAGCTTAAACGACGACAGCCAATTTAATGTGAAAATTAACGCCAGTGCCCATGTTGTATCGGGCAACGATGTTTTACTGACTCAGTTTGAAGAAAAAAAGCTACCCGTTAAACGCGGTTGCGGTATTGGTATTTGCCACCAATGCCAATGTATTAAAAAGTCTGGCGTGGTACGTAATTTAAAAACAGGTGAATTGAGTGACAACGGCGAGCAGTTAATCCAGCTTTGCGTAAGCCAACCTGTTAGTGATTTGGAGTTACAATTATGAAAAACATTAACTATGACATGCTCGCAAGCGAGTTAGATGCCATTAAAATGGACACCCTTGGCAAAGTAGGTCAGCAAGATGCTGACTACATTCGCTCTGTTGTGCGCAAACAGCGAGTGTGTGAATGGAGCGGGCGAATTTTGCTTATGCTTGGTTTTATTCAGCCATTACTGTGGGTTGCAGGTGTACTGTTATTAGCGCTTGCTAAAATTTTAGACAATATGGAAATTGGCCACAATGTAATGCACGGCCAATACGATTGGATGAACGACAAGCAACTTAATTCACAGCATTATGAATGGGATATAGCGTGCGATGGGCAAAGTTGGAATCGCATTCATAATTTTGAGCACCATACTTACACTAATATTATTGGTAAAGACCGCGACTTTGGTTATGGTTTATTGCGCTTAAGCGATGACTTTAATTGGCGCTTAAAAAATAGCTGGCAGTTTTTTACTTACATTAACTTAAGTGTTTTATTTCAGTGGGGCGTGTCGTATCACGAACTTGCCGCAGAGCGTGTTTTTATTGGTAAAAAGAAAGAAAACCGCGAAGGGCTTGTATCGCATTCAACACTTAAAAAACGCTTTTTTAGTAAAGGCGCTCGCCAGTTAATTAAAGATTATGCGATATTTCCGCTACTTGCAGGACCTTTGTTTTTATGGGTATTAGCGGGTAACTTGGTAGCAAATTTAATCCGTAATTTATGGACTTCGACTATTATATTTTGTGGTCACTTTACCGAAGAAACGCAAACATTTAAAGAAGAAGACTGCGTAAACGAAACCCAAGGGCAGTGGTATTACCGCCAAGTGCTGGGCTCGTCTAATATTAAAGGGTCGCATTGGTTTCATGTTTTAACAGGGCATTTGAGCTGCCAAATAGAGCATCATTTATTTCCTGATATGCCGTCTTCGCGCTATCAAGAAGTAGCGCCTCAAGTGCAGGCTGTTTTACAAAAACACGGTATTGATTACCATACGGGTGGTTTTTTTAGGCAGTATACGTCGGTGTTAAAACGTATTATTAAATATTCGTTTAAATAAACATGTTTTAATTAACGAATGAAAAAATCGGTCTGTGTAACTGCACAGACCGATTTTTTTTGTTTATTGCACTCAATGCGGTTGATTTGTAAACAGCACTTGCAAAAAATTCTCTTAGTTAATTAAAAAAGCCTTACTTTAGCTATGGTTAAATGGCGGGTGATTGTCATACAATGGAGGAAAATAGACCCCACAAGAGAGATTAAAATGGCCGCATTTGGTACCGTGTTTATGCCGCAGATGATTCAAGCTCGTTTTTCTGATAATAAATGGAGCGAAAGCTCGATTGTCCCTTCCGATAAACTTGAACTTCATGCTGGTGCACACGTTCTTCATTATTCAAGCACCTGTTTTGAGGGCTTAAAAGCTTTTCGCCGCGAAGATGGTTCTGTTTATATTTTTAGAATGGATGCAAATATTGCGCGTATGCAACAAAGTTCTGCATTATTAAGCTTACCAAGCTTTGATGGCGATATGCTTAAAACAATGATTTTAGATATAGTGCGCCAATACGCAGATGAAACGCCATTACCACCGGGCTCTATGTATATTCGCCCAACGCACATTGGTACAGAGGCTGCAATTGGTAAAGCAGCTGCGCCATCGATGAGCTCCATTTTGTACACATTACTATCGCCAGTAGGTGATTATTTTGCCGGTGGTGCAACTGCACTACGTGTACTGCTTGAAGAAGATGGTATGCGCTGCGCTCCGCACATGGGTATGGTAAAAAGTGGTGGTAACTACGCCAGCGCACTAGCACCTATTAGTGCTGCACGTATTAAGTATCAAGCCGATCAAATTTTGTTTTGCCCAGGTGGCGACGTACAAGAAACCGGTGCTGCTAACTTTATACTCATTGACGGCAACGAAATTATTACTAAAGCACTCGATAGCACCTTTTTACACGGTGTTACACGCAGTAGTGTTTTAACCATTGCTAAAGATTTAGGTATGACGGTAAGCGAGCGTAACTTTAGCGTTACTGAGCTACTAGAGCGTGCTGCTAAACCTGGCACTGAAGCTGCGCTTTCGGGCACTGCAGCCGTGCTAACTGCTGTGGGTACATTTATTCATAACGATAAAGAATACAAAGTAGGTACTGGCGAGCCAGGCCCAACTACAGCACGTTTACGCCAAGCATTGAATGATATTCAATGGGGTAAAAGTGAAGACAAACACGGTTGGTTAACTAAAATCTAATTATAGATTTGATTCTAACTCGAATACAAAAGCCACCTAATCGGTGGCTTTTGTCTTTTTGAGCTATTTAAATCATTAAAACTTCATTTCTATTTTACCGTACACGTAGCGTCCGTTAAATCCGTATGGCGAGAAGCTAGAGTAAGCAAATAAACGTGAGAAGGTGGTTACATCGTCAACATTTTCACGGGTTGCATCTGGGTAAACATCAAAAATGTTATTAGCCCCTAAGCTCAGCGATACGTTTTCACTAAGCGAGTAGGCGACATCTAAGTCGGTTATCCATTTAGGCTTCAGCACTTCGTTACGTTCTGGGTTATCTGAAGGGTCTTGAGTTTCGCCGTAACGTGTTGTTCTAAGCGTGGTACGTATGTCGTCGTTAGTCCATGTTGCACTTAAGTTGTACTTATTACGCGGTGTGCTTACTTCAAAACGACGCAGCTCAGTGCCTGAGAACAAGTTGTCTTGATCAAACCCTGCACCTTGTAGCTCTGCTGGCGGATCGATAATATTTGTTACTTCATTTTTGCCGTAGTTATAACCTAGGTTAAAGGCTAAATCGCCGTAACCATCAGTTGCTACATTATAAGATGCAACTACATCCACACCACGGGTTTTGCTGTCAATTGCATTTAAGAAGAAACGACCTTGATTAGCGCCTGTGCCTTGAAGTAAATCGGCAATAGCATCGCCCGATAAGTTGTTTGATAGCACAATGCGGTCATCAATTAATATTTGGTAGTAATCAACCGATAAGCTGAAATTAAAGTCGGTAGACCATGTAAAACCAACGCCGTAGTTTGTTGCTTCCTCAGCATCAAGACCCGGTGATCCCAGTGCTTTTGCTACATCGCTGCTTGGTGCGAACGTACCTGTTTCGGTTGGTTCGCCATCAACAAATACAGTGGCTACTGAGGTAAAGTATTGTTGCTGCAATGAAGGTGCTCTAAAACCAGTAGATACTGAGGCGCGTAGTGCTAAGTCTTCAGTTAATGAATAACGAGTCGCAATTTTACCGTTAAGTGTATCGCCAAAGTCTGAGTAATCTTCATAACGGGCGGCAACCGCTAAATTCCAATCGTCGGTTAGGTAGGTTTCAAGGTCTATATATAAGCTCACGTTGTGGCGGCTGTTATCGCCCTCTGATTCGGGTGTAAACCCCGGGAATACTTGTGCGCCCGCTGCGCCAAATGGGCCATCAACTGGGTCGGTTACTGCGCCTCCTGGGCCAAATGTGCCTTGTGCATATGATGCTTCTTCGCCTGCATCTATTTGGTATCCTTCGCGGCGATACTCAGCACCTACAGCTACGTTTACAGAGCTTTCTAAAAAGCTGACGTCTACTTCGCGGCTAAAATCAACGTTTAAAGTAAGTTGATCGTAGGTAAGTGTTCCTGCATCAAAGCTTGTTTGGCTAGTAGGGCCGTATGAGGTATTTAAGCTATTGGTAACACCAAACTCAAATGCATCTTGACCATATACGGCCGATACATCGTAATTCCATTCATTTGCAAAACCTTTAGCGCCAAGTGCCAATGAAAAGTCATTTATGTCTGAGGTAATAACAGGTAAAAAGCCATCAGGGTATACTTCTTCTATATTACGACTATCACTTGCTCGGCGATAAAACCCGCCACCTTCGCCTTCACGTTTGCTGTAAGAGCCAAACGAATATAAATCGATATCGTTTGTTAATTGATAACCTGCGTTATAAAACATTGAAAAGTCTTCAACATCGCCATTACCAAAGTTATGGTTATAACGATTTACGGTAAGTTCACGAGGGTCTAACGATCCATCATCTAATCGTGCGTAGTTTTCACGGTTATCGTAGTCTGAGCGGTTAGTTGAATGGCGGTCGCGATATTCTGTTGAGATGTTAAAAAAACCATTATCGCCAAGTTCAAAACCCATATTACCTTGCAGTGTTAATGTTTGACCGTCTGTTAAAGAGCGATCGCCCCCTTCGGTAAATGCTAAATTTCCGTCGCTACCTTCAGATACTGATTCAAGCTGTGGTACACCGTCCATTTCGGTTACGTTAGCACCATAAATAGCCGCAACTGAGCCACCACTACTTGCGCTTTTAAGCACAATATTAATAACACCCGCTATAGCGTCAGAGCCATATTGCGCTGCTGCACCATCGCGTAATACTTCAATACGGGCAATAGCATTTGCTGGTATTGCATTTAAATCAACCGATGATGAACCACGACCCGTTGAGCCATTTAAGTTAAGTAATGCGTTGCTGTGGCGGCGTTTACCATTAACAAGCACTAAGGTGTGATCGGGTGCTAAGCCACGAAGCTGAGCGGGGCGTACATGGTCGCTGCCATCAGTAAGTGATGCCTGCGGGAAGTTAAAGCTTGGTAATAAACTGCTAAGTAGGGCATTCGTTTCAGTAAAGCCAGAATTTTTAAGGGCATCAGCGCCAATTATATCGATGGGTACTGCGCTATCTTCTACTGTACGGCCTAATCGGCGAGAGCCAATTACGCTTATTTGTTCGATGTTTTCTTCTGCTTTAGTGTCTTGCTCTGCAGCATTTACTGAGAGCGAACCAAGTAGTGCAGCAGACGCGCTCATTGCGAGTAATATTTGTGGTACCGATTGCTGTAATTTAAATAACGGTTTTCTATTCATGCTGTATTTCCCCATACCCATTGAATTATTTTAGTTTTGTACAAAAAGATTAATACCAACCCGCAATAATACTTAATCATTTTTAGGGGCTAAACGTGCCGTTACCTGCGTTAAAAAATTCTCATTTGGAGCAACTAAATAGCGAATTTTTTGCCTAGCTATCAACACGTTTTTCCATCCTCAAAATAGATCACTTAATTAAGCGGATTGGTATAAACTTTTTTGTTACCTTGAACATATACTTAATTAACAAAGTCAGTCAATTGAATAACATTCAATTAATTTAAGAGTTTTTATAATTACATTTGGTTGTTTTTTATAATGATCATTGTTTTAGTTATATAGCGAAGGTAATTGCTAAGTAATTGATGAATAATGAATTATATTTAAAAGTTAAATTTAACGTTTAATTAACTGGTAAGATGAGATGGATGGTTTAAATTAATTATGGGTAGGGAACCATTTTTATTGGGCTGGCAATAAATAGCTGTTGAGCTATAAATATTTTTTAAAATTTAAAATACAAATAAACCCATTGGATGTTAACTAAATTAACATTTAATAGGTGTGTTATAAATTATGTACTACTTATTAGAACCTAGACTTTAAAGCATGAAGCAATTTTGTTTTTATAAGTAATTGGTATAAAAAAAAGTGCTAAAAATAGTGTTAAAATTTAATTTTTCCAACAAGCATATCTTTAAACATTACCCAATCTCCCCATAAACTGTAAAAAGGGTGTTTAAAAGTAGCAGGGCGGTTTTTTTCAAAAAAGAAATGCCCGACCCACGCAAACCCATATCCAATAACAGGTAATAGCCATAATAAACTATATTGCTGTTTCAATAATGCTATTGCGATTACAGCAAGAACGAGGGCGCTTCCTATAAAATGTAAGCGGCGGCAAGTAACGTTGCGATGCTCTTTTAAATAATAAGGGTAGAAGGCTTTAAAGCTTTTAAACGTGGGGTTTGTACTTTGCATGGTGTGCTCTTTTATTGTTTTTTATTTTATCAGTGTTGTGAACTATTAAAGCGTAAGTTTACATTTGTTTACAGCGATAAATGGCGCTTAACGCATCTAAATAGACAAAAGAGCTAAAAGTTAATAACTTATGTGCACTATTAATAAATAAGAATGGAACTCAGGATGTTTAAACACACTCTAGCATGTGCTGTAATTGTAGCGCTTAGCGGCTGTTCAGAGCCAACTAATACGGTAACTCAAGAAGAAGTAAAAGCACCAATGAAGCAAGTTAATGCAGTTATATACCCAGAAACAAAAAAAGGCGATATCGTAGACACCTACTTTGAAGAAGCAGTTAGCGACCCATATCGTTGGTTAGAAGATGATATGAGCAGCGAGACTGCAGATTGGGTTAAAACGCAAAACAATTTAACGTTTTCTTATTTAGAGCAGATACCTTATCGCGATAAGTTAAAGCAGCGCCTTGAAAAACTAATGAATTACGAAAAAATAGGCGCACCTTTTACTGAGGGCGACTACACCTATTTTTATAAAAACGATGGCCTGCAAAATCAGTATGTTTTGTATCGCAGTAAAGATGGCGGCGACGTAGAAGTATTTTTAGATCCAAACAAGTTTAGTGACGATGGTACGACGTCTATGTCGGGTTTATCGTTTTCAAAAGATGGGTCATTACTCGCGTATCAAATATCTGAAGGCGGCAGCGATTGGCGCAAAATTATAGTTATTGATGCACATACTAAAGAGCAAGTTGAAGAAGCGCTTGTTGACGTTAAATTTAGTGGCATTAATTGGTTAGGCAACGAAGGTTTTTATTATTCAAGTTACGAAAAACCTAAAGGGAGTGAACTTTCGGCTAAAACAGATCAGCATAAAGCGTATTACCATAAGCTAGGTACTGCACAGTCTGCTGATAGTGTTGTATTTGGTGAAACTGATGAGCAAAAACATCGCTATGTAGGCGCTGATGTAACTCATGACGGCCGCTACTTACTTATTTCAGCTAGTACGTCTACGTCAGGCAATAAGCTGTTTATAAAAGATCTAACAAAAGAAAACAGTGAGTTTGTAACGGTTGTTGGAAATACTGATTCAGATACATCAGTTATTGATAACGAAGGCAGCAAGCTGTTTTTAGTTACTAACCTCAATGCACCAAACAAAAAAGTAGTGACGGTTGATGCAAGTAATCCAAGCCCAGAAAATTGGGTTGATTTAATTCCAGAAACCAAAAACGTACTAAACCTTACAAAAGGTGGCGATACCTTTTTTGCCAACTACATGGTTGACGCGATTTCACAGGTAAAACAGTACAACAAAAAAGGTGAGTTAATTCGCGAAATTACATTACCAGGCGTGGGTACTGCACGTGGTTTTGGCGGTAAAAAAGATCAAACAACGCTTTATTATTCGTTCACTAACTACAAAACACCAGGTACTACTTATACGTTTGATGTAACTACGGGTGAATCGGGTGTTTATCGTAAGTCGGCTATTGACTTTAATAGTGATGATTACACGTCTGAGCAAGTGTTTTACACCTCAAAAGACGGTACTAAAATACCGATGGTAATTACCTATAAAACAGGCATTAAGCTTGATGGTTCAAACCCTACTATTTTATACGGTTACGGTGGTTTTAATATTAGTTTAACGCCAAGCTTTAGCCCCGTTAATGCAGTATGGCTTGAGCAAGGTGGTGTGTACGCCGTTGCTAATATTCGCGGTGGTGGTGAGTACGGTAAAGACTGGCACAATGCCGGCACTAAATTGCAAAAGCAAAATGTGTTTGACGACTTTATTGCCGCAGCTGAGTATTTAAAAGATAAAAAGTACACGTCTAAAAAGCGTTTAGCACTTCGCGGTGGATCTAACGGTGGTTTGTTAGTTGGCGCAGTAATGACGCAGCGCCCAGACTTATTTCAGGTGGCTCTACCTGCTGTAGGCGTACTTGATATGCTGCGCTACCATACATTCACTGCGGGCGCTGGTTGGGCATACGACTACGGTACGAGCGAGCAAAGCAAAGAAATGTTTGAATACATTAAAGGTTATTCACCACTTCATAATGTAAAAGCAGGTGTTGAGTATCCAGCCACTATGATCACAACTGGCGATCATGATGACCGCGTTGTCCCTTCGCATTCGTTTAAGTTTGCCGCTGAGCTTCAAGCAAAGCAAACGGGTAATAATCCAACGCTTATTCGCATAGAAACCAATGCAGGGCATGGCGCAGGTACTCCAACAAGTAAAACAATTGAGCAGTACGCTGATATATTTGGTTTTACGCTATACAACATGGGCGTAGAGTCGTTATAAAAGCGATTTAACTAAATAGCTAACTTTAATAGCTGAGCAAAAAGGCCGAGTAAATTTAATTTACTCGGCCTTTTTAATGTTACTACTGCATAGGTGAAAACAATCGTTGATACGTTTTATAAGCGTATTCGTCGGTCATTCCACTTAAGTAATCGCAAATTATACGCATACCTTGGTTTTGCTTTTGTGCTTCTATGTATTGTGCTTGTGTTGTTTCGGGCAATAAACGCAGCGGATCGCTAGCAAACGCGGTAAATAACTCTATTAGTAAGTTTTGACCTTTGAATTCTATTTGCTGCATTTCGGGGTCACGTATTAAACGTTGAAACACAAAATGCTTAAGTATTTGCAAAACACTGTCGTATTGGGCATCTAATTTAGCGGTGTACTTTAAAATAGGGCATTCAAAGGCATCGTTTTGAATATCTAAATGTATATGAATAATAAAGGTATTAACCAGCTCACCTATGGCATCTTTCCGCTCATAATCATTTTTTGAAAACAAACGCTGGGTGAGTGACTCAAGCATGGTGTTTAACCAGTCAAAGTTTAATGCTTTTAAATGAGGTAGAGCATGAGTTTGCCAATCGTCTAACGTAAGTACATGGGTTGCAATGGCATCTTCTAAGTCGTGTACGGCGTATGCTATATCGTCGGCATGTTCCATTATGGCGCTGTCGAGCGATTTATATGTTGTTTTAGCGCGGTACTTATCAATAGCGCCATGGTTACCCAGCAACGTTTTATCGTTTTGACTCAGTGGCTCTACTATCCAATTGAATATGGCTGCATCGTCGTTGTATAACCCTTTGGCAGGTCGCCAATCATCTGCTTTTATAAATGCACGACCGGTTGTATCGTCGGGAATGGTATGCCAAAGCGTATTAATAAACGCGGGGTATTTTATAAAACCTAATAAAGTACGACGAGTTAGGTTCATCCCGTGCCCATTACTGTAGGGCTCAAGTTTTGCAACTATGCGCAGTGTTTGTGCGTTACCTTCAAAACCACCGTGATCGCGCATCATGTAATTTAGCGCTATTTCACCACCATGACCAAAAGGCGGATGGCCAATATCGTGCGCCAAACACAGTGTTTCTAGCAGTCCGGTTGATGGAAAGTGCGTAAAGTCGCTATGTTGCGCTTTTAAGTGGCGCAATATGCCAGTACCAATTTGCGATACTTCTAAAGAGTGGGTAAGGCGAGTGCGGTAAAAGTCGTTTAGGCCAATGCCCATAATTTGGGTTTTAGCTTGCAAACGCCTAAATGCAGCTGCATGAATAATACGCGAACGATCGACCTGCCACGGCGAGCGGTTATCGTTAGGACGATGTTTATATTGCTCTATTATTCGGCTTTGCCATTGTTTATTCATACTGCTTACTCACACATAGTTAATATTATTAAACTTTGCTCAGTATACCGATGGACTTATAAATTGCGAATGAACAAATGCACTACATAGGCTCTGTTTTATCTAAAATTCAAATACACTGCTGAAAATTCAACCGTAAAAGGTCATCAAACCCCAGTTATTCGCGTTTATAAAGTGGCTTAGGTATAATGCGCCTTCGTATGCTTGTGTATAAACCATGCATAACCAGGGCGTGTTGATCTTTGTGGATTAAATTTGTTCAATCTAGGGGCGATTTTATCGCGGCGAGAGATTTGTAACCTAGTGGGCTAAGTAAAAATTGAGCAACAAAGAGTTAATCGCCCCTAGGAAGAACCCTTTGGGCAGCGCATGTTTGGCATTTATGCTGCGTTATCGCCTATTTATGGGGAATAACCACACTACATAGGCTCTGCCTTGCCTAAATGCCAAATACACTGCTGCAAACTTAATCACTAAAGGTCAATACGCCCTAATATTAATAGAGAGAATAGATGTTAAAAACGATTTTTAAGCTTTTACTAACTGTATTTTTTGTTTGGGCGCTTGCATACCCGTTTATACAAAGTGACGATGTTGAACTAGACGAGCAAACGTCAGAACAACCAAAAAAAGTGAAGAAAAAAGAAAAACCATTACATAATGTAAAACTGCCAAAATTTTCAGAATTTAGTGATGTTAAAGAAAAAAAACATGCATTTTTTAGCTTTATTCGTCCGCACGTTGAAGCCGAAAATAAAAAAATATTACAGCAACGCGCTAAGCTCGAAATAGCACGCATGATGTTACAAAACGAATTACCTTTAGAAAAAAAGCAAAACAAAGATATTGCTAAAATTTTAAAGTCGTATGACTTACCAACCACGGTTGATACGCTAATACTTACGCAAGCATTGCGCCGTGTTGATGTAATTCCTAAAGAATTAGCGCTTATGCAAGCTGCAAACGAATCTGCATGGGGCACTTCGCGTTTTGCACGTATTGGCCTTAACTTTTTTGGTCAGTGGTGTTATTCAAAAGGCTGTGGCATGGTCCCTAGACGCCGTAGTACCGGTGCTGCGCACGAAGTTGCTGCGTTTAAATCGGTAAGAGCTGCTATAAACTCTTACTTTAAAAACATAAATACGCATCCTGCTTATAAAGATTTGCGCGCAATACGTGAAAACTTACGTCTTGAGCAAAAACCAATTTTAGCGACTGAACTTACACATGGTTTAATGTCTTACTCTGAGCGCGGTGAAGCGTATATAGAAGAGTTAAACACGATGATTAGCCAAAATAGAGCCTACTTTGATGAATAAATACATTTTTAATTGTACCAACGCTATTGTGTTAGTGCTGCTGAGCATTAGTGCGTTTAATGTAAATGCGAGAGAATTTGTGATGTCGTATGACGGTTTTTACGACCGCTTAAAAATTGTTAACAAAGGCGATTTTCAATATGCGCGAGTTAACTTTTACATTAGTGATATTGGTACTAATGAAACATGTGCAATTAAAAGCGGTACTATTTTAACCGAAAGAAACGAGTATCCACTTAACTTTACCGATAAAGCACAATTACTATTGCCGTTCGATAAGCAGCTTGATACCGATAAAGCGGTCATTGTAGTAGAGCCGCTCAATCCTCTACACGATTGCCAATTAAAGCTACAAATAGAAGCAAACGAACTTGAAGGTTTAGCATTTTCAAAGCAGTCGTTATATACCATTAACGAAGAACTTGATGAGCTATTAACTGATTTGTCGGGCTTTTTTGTAAGTAAATTAATGTGGTTTTTATTACCAGAGCAAAAGGGCGTAGCAGTTACATTTAAAAGCCCAATGCAATTTGATGATGAAAATATAACGTGTGAAAAGTCAGTGTGTTATTTTGCAGTTGAAGATAGCTGGGAAGATGATAGCGCAGTGCTTGGCGATATATCGAACGTTATTAAAGTAACGCCTTGGATTGTTAAGTAGCTCACATACAAAAAGCGGCATTTAGCCGCTTTTTTTGTACCAAAATCAGTACTCGTTTTTAGTCTTTGGTTTTTATTTAATAAGTGGCGCTGATGAATCGCGCTGCATTAAAGTAGGTTCAAAAAAGCGATTTATAACAAGGTTTTTATTTTGATATACGTCTTTAAGCACTAATTTAGCTGCCATTTCGCCCATTTTCCCGACCGGATTATCTATGGTCGTGAGTGTAGGGTATAGGTAGTTTGCAAAAATAACGTTATCAAATCCAACAATTGATAAATCAATTGGTAAGTTATAACCGTGCTCTCGTGCATACTTCATGGCACCGGAGGCCATTTCGTCATTGGCGCATACCAGTGCAGTAAAGCTAAGTTTTTCATCAATAAAATGTTTTAAGCCTTTACTACCGCCAGTTTCGTTAAAGTCGCCAATATAAAAAAGCGTAGAATCAAATTTAACACCAGCCTCTGTAAGCGCTTGTTTATGACCTTCTAAGCGGTTAAAAGCATCGGCTTTAAACTGCGGGCCTGCAATATACGCTATTTGTGTATGGCCTTGATTTAATATCGATTTAGTGGCTAGGTAACCACCTAATTGATTATCTAGACTGATACAGTTGTCTTTTAGTTGCTCTACGTAACGGCTCATTAAATAAACGGGTGTAGAGCCTTGGCTTAGTTTTATTAGGTAGTCGTCTGAGACGGCTTCTACGTGCAAAATAATGGCATCGCAGCGTCTGCTAATTAAAAACTCAATGCCTTCTTGTTCTTTGTCTTCTTCACTGTGTCCGGTAGTAATAATAACGTGTTTACCCGCAGCGCGAAGCTCTGACTCAATACCTGCCATCATTTGGGCAAAGAAAGGACCATGTAACTCAGACACTAAAATACCCACACTGTTAGTACAGTTAGAGGCTAAAGATTGCGCTATTGAATTAGGCTTGTAGCCAAGCTGCGCCATAGCATCAAGCACTTTTTGTTTAGTTTTATCGCTTACACGGGTATTTTTGTTCATCACGCGAGAAACGGTGGCTAACGATACGCCCGCAAGCTCTGAGACTTGATAAATTGTTGCCATGTTATTTGTTCACTCGCTTATCCTTAACTACTTCGGCTAAATAATACCTTAGAGTATATATCTTAACTAGCTGTTAGTTTAGATTGAATATTTTCAACAACCTGATTAGTCAGTGTATATTTTTTCATTATGTAGGCAACAAATAATGAGCCAAAAGCAGGTAGTACAGTGAATGACAGTAAAATACCGTGTTGGGTATCAAGAGTTTGTACTGCATCGGCCTGATAACTGTAAAAAGATAACAACCAGCCTGCAATTGCGCCGCCTACAGCCACGCCCATCTTAATAAAAAATATAACGCCTGAATAAACCAAACCCGTAATGCGTACACCTGTTTTTTCATGCCCGTAATCTATGGTGTCGGCCATTTTTGCCCACAACAACGGGGTTGCCATATCTAAAAAGAATTTCCATAAAATAAAGGCAGTAAATGCGAGTACTAATTGATCTTTACTAATAAAGTAACTAAAACCACAAATAGCGGCGGCAATAACTTGTAAGCTTATATAGGCCTTTATTTTACAAAAGCGCTTTGCAAGTGGTTGAGCTAAAGCACAACCTACCATGCTGGCTGCAACACCTAGCGTCATAAATAAGGTGATTAAATCGTCTCGACCTAAATAGTATTTTACGTAGTAAACAGCAAGCGTAAGCCTTAATACTTGCCCGGTAAGTAAAAAGAATGCAGCTAAGCAAAGTGTTCGCCATTGATCGTTTTTAATTAATGCTTTAACACTTTGTGCAAAAGGAATGTTTTGCTCTTTAGGCTGTTGTATACGCTCTTTTGTGCCTAAAAAACAAAGTAAAAACAGTACAAAGCCTAAAATACTCATTGCAGTCATTGTGTATTGATAACCCTTTGCTGCATCGCCTTGGCCAAAGTACTCAACCATTGGCATAGTACAACCCGCTACTATTACGCCGCCTAGCATACCAAATACAAACCGGTAAGACTGAATAGTCACGCGCTCTTTTACATCAGCAGTAAGTACGCCGCCCAATGCACAATAAGGAATATTAATAGCGGTGTAGACAACCATAAGCAGAGTGTAAGTAGTAAAGGCATAAATTATTTTATCGGTGCCTTCTAAATCGGGCGTAGTGAACGCTAAAATACTAATAATGGCAAAAGGGAGGGCAAGCCAAAGTAAGTAGGGGCGAAAGTGCCCCCAGCGCGTATGTGTTTTGTCAGCAAGGTTACCCATTAATGGATCGGTTACGGCATCAAAAATACGCACTGCTAAAAACATAGTACCTACAACAGCAGGCGATAAACCCACTACGTCTGTGTAGTACAGCATTAAAAACATCATAACTGTTTGAAAAATAATATTACTGGCGGTGTCGCCTAAGCCATACGCTATTTTTTCTTTTACACTGACCATGATTGTTTATCCCGCTTTATACTTGTTTTTAGTTGTGGGTATACTCTTATCTTTTAGAGATGAGTTCTTTATAAGCTAAGCCACTATTTTTAATAGTGCGTTGCTGCGTCTTATAATCTACATACACAATACCAAAACGTTTTAAGTAGCCTTCTGCCCATTCAAAGTTATCCATTAAGCTCCAAGCAAAGTAGCCATGTATAACAACACCTTGTTCAATCGCATTATGAACCGCATTTAAGTGATCATTATAGTAATTTAAACGATCTAAGTCGTTAACTTCACCATTATTATATGTATCGGGCATGGCTGCGCCATTTTCGGTTATATAAATAGGCGGTAGGGTGTATGTTTTATTAAGCGATACGAGCAGGTCGGTGAACGATTGTGGGTAAACTTCCCATCCCATATCAGTTAACGGACCCGTAGGTGCAATGGGTTCATAAATGTCAGTAGGATGCGCCTTATAAACTTGGCGGGTATAAAAGTTGATGCCTAAGTAATCAATTGGCTGAGAAATTAATTCCATATCACCAGGGTGTATGTCTGGTAAATGATTGCTTGGTAATTGGTTTATTATATCGGGGTATTTACCATCCATTATTGGTTTCATGTACCACTGATTTAAGTAGTCATCAGCGTATTTGGCACTGTCTATGTCTTGTTGATTATCGGTAAGTGGATATGCGGGTGTAAAGTTAAGCACAATGCCGTTTTGAGTATTAGGCGATGTTTTAGTTAGCACGTTCATGGCCAGACCATGAGCGAGTAATAAGTGATGAGCTGCTTTTTTACCATACTGCTTACCGACTAGACCTGGGGCATGTATGCCAATTTCGTAACCCAAAAACGCGCTGCAAAAGGGTTCGTTTAATGTAGCGTACGAATACACTCGGGTTCCAAATGCGTTAGTAATTAGTTCTACGTATTGCTCAAATGCATAAGCTGTTTTTCTGTTGAGCCAGCCGCCTTCATCTTCAAGGTGTTGCGGTAAATCCCAGTGGTACAAAGTAACAAAGGCTTTTATATTTTTTCGTTTTAGCTCATCTAAAATATCTGTATAAAACTTAACGCCTACAGGATTTAACTTTCCGTCTTGAGTCATCACGCGAGGCCATGAAATAGAAAGCCTGTAAGCATCAACACCTAGAGACTCTATTATATCTATGTCTTGTTGCCAATTATTGTAATGATCGCAGGCAATATGACCATGTGAATTGTCAGCAATTTTACCTGCAGTACTACAAAAGGTATCCCAAATACACGGTAAGCGATGCTCATACCCGCCCTCTATCTGAAATGATGCTGTAGCTACACCATAAACAAAGTCTTTTGTTAATAGAGGTGAATTAAATGGTAATGATATTTTTGTCATTGGTTACAAACCTTTTTGAGAACTTAATTGCACGCTTAGCGCTTATTTTTACTGACTTTCAGCGGGTACAAAACATTATTAAAAATAAAAGTTGTTGAAATATGTAACATGTTCGTATTTAATTAGCCGTGAAAGCGCTTACATTTTTAGATTAATGTTAATTAATCTTCAGGTCAACTCTTAAATACTGCGCCTTAGCGGGGGTTGTATTAATTACTTACTGAAGATCAATTTATAATAATAAATTGCGGAGAGCACATGGCTAGTTCAGCACCACTGACATCACACACACAGTCGCAAAACCACCAAGATAAAAACTATGGTTTTGCACTTACATCTTTAACTTCACTGTTTTTTATGTGGGGTTTTATTACCTGCTTAAATGATATTTTGATTCCGCATTTAAAAGCGGTTTTCGATTTAACGTATGTACAAGCAATGCTTGTGCAGTTTTGCTTTTTTGGCGCTTACTTTTTAATGTCACTCCCTAGTGGACACATTGTTAAAAAGCTTGGTTATAAAAAAGGAATCGTGGTTGGGCTTTTAATTGCGGCAGTAGGGTGTGTCTTATTTTACCCAGCAGCGTCTTTACATAGTTATCCTGTATTTTTATTCGCTTTATTTGTACTTGCCAGTGGCATAACGTTATTACAAGTATCTGCAAATCCTTATGTAAGTTTGTTGGGTTCAGCAAAAACTGCGTCGTCTCGTTTAACGCTTACTCAAGCTTTTAACGCGTTAGGTACTACGGTTGCGCCATCATTTGGTGCTCTGTTAATTCTGGACTCAGCGTCAGAAGCCTTTTTAACACCTGCACAAAATGCAGAGTCAGTTCAACTTCCTTACCTCCTTTTAGCTGCAATGCTTATTTTACTAGCCGGTATTTTTGCTTGGCTTAAATTACCAGACATTATGAGCGAGCAAAAAGAAGCGGCTAAAAACTCAGAAAAAATTGAAGGCAGTGCATGGCAATACCGTCACCTAACATTAGGTGCTGTGGGTATATTTATGTATGTTGGCGCAGAAGTGGCAATTGGTAGCTTTTTAGTAAGCTTTTTAGCGCAAGAACATATTGCAGGACTAAAAGAGCATGCTGCAGCTCATTACATCACTTATTATTTTGGTGGTGCTATGGTTGGGCGTTTTATTGGTGCTGCTGTAATGCAAAAATTACCCGCTGGTAAAGTACTTGGCTTTAACGCGACCATGGCTATTATCTTAGTCGTTATTGCCATGAGCACGTCGGGTCAATTAGCAATGTGGTCAATACTATTGGTTGGTTTATTCAATTCTATTATGTTCCCCACTATTTTTAGTTTAGCGTTAAATGGACTTGGTAAGCATACCGCTCAAGGCTCTGGTATTTTGTGTTTGGCGATTGTAGGTGGTGCAATAGTGCCACTTTTACAAGGTGCACTTGCTGATAGTGTGGGTGTTCAACTTTCGTATGTTTTACCTATTTTATGTTACATATTTATCGTGTTCTATGGTTTAAGCGGTAGCAAACCAGTTCAAGCGCAGGAGACTCTATAATGAAAACCCCTTTTACACTTAATAAAATAGCCTTAGCAACATTAATTGCATCAGTAGGTACTTTATCGGCTTGTTCAAACGACGCAGTAACATCGGTTGAAACTAATGAAACGTTATCTAAAACAGCGCAAATTTGGCCAAAACTTAATATTGCCGTTAAAAAAGATGCCGATATTGAAGCTAAAATAGTTAACTATTTAAAAACCATGACACTTGAGCAAAAGGTTGCTCAAATGATTCAGCCAGAAATTCGTGATATTACCGTTGAAGACATGCGTAAATATGGCTTTGGTTCATATCTTAATGGCGGTGGTGCATTCCCTAATGGTGACAAACATGCAACACCAATGGACTGGGTAGCCTTAGCAGAGAGCTTTTATCAAGCTTCTGTCGATGACTCAGTTGATGGCAGTAGTATCCCAACTATGTGGGGCACCGATGCAGTACATGGCCATAATAATGTAATTGGTGCCACGTTATTTCCGCACAACATTGGTTTAGGCGCGGCGAATAATCCTGATTTAATCGAGCAAATAGCATCGATTACTGCAGTAGAGGTAATGGCTACGGGGATAGATTGGGTATTTGCACCCACAGTTGCCGTAGTGCGCGACGATCGCTGGGGAAGAACCTACGAAGGTTACTCAGAAGATCCAAAAATTGTACATGATTACTCAGCAGCCATAGTAAATGGCTTACAAGGTAAAGCCGATGGCGACTTTTTAAGTGATAAGCGTGTTATTAGCACGGTTAAGCACTTTATTGGCGACGGTGGCACGGTTGATGGTGATGATCAGGGTAATAATATCGACAGTGAACAATCATTATTTGATATTCACGCACAAGGCTATGTAGGCGGTTTATCAGCAGGTAGCCAATCGGTTATGGCTTCTTTTAATAGCTGGAATGGCGTTAAAAATCACGGCAATAAATATCTACTTACTGATGTATTAAAAACACGAATGGGTTTTGATGGATTTGTAGTAGGCGATTGGAACGGTCACGGTCAAATTGAAGGCTGTACTAACGAAAGTTGTGCGCAAGCCGTTAATGCTGGCCTTGATATTTTCATGGTGCCAACAGGTGCCTGGAAGCCTCTTTATAACAATACAATTGCGCAAGTTAAGTCAGGCGAAATTAGTATGTCGCGTATTGATGACGCAGTGAGCAGAATATTACGCGTAAAACTTCGCGCTGGTTTATTTGATAAACCAAGCCCGGCTAAGCGTCTTTACTCTGGAAAAACAGAGCTAATTGGTGCCCAAGAGCACCGCGAAGTAGCACGTCAAGCTGTGCGCGAATCGCTTGTATTACTTAAAAATAAAAATAACCTATTGCCTATTGCAGCTAATCAACGCGTACTTGTTGCAGGTGATGGTGCCGATAATATAGGTAAACAGTCGGGTGGTTGGAGTATTACGTGGCAAGGTACCAATAACAAAAATGCAGATTTCCCTGGAGCAACGTCAATTTACAAAGGGCTTGAAGAGCAAATATCTGCAGCAGGTGGAAGTGTTACTTTAAGTGCTGATGGTACGTTTGAGCAACGTCCTGATGTTGCCATTGTTGTATTTGGTGAAGAACCTTACGCAGAAGGGCACGGCGATAAAGATAACCTTGAGTTTGAGCGCGGGAATAAAAAGTCATTAGCACTTTTAAGCTCGCTAAAAGAGCAAGGTATCCCTGTTGTATCGGTGTTTATATCAGGTCGACCTATGTGGGTTAACAGCGAACTAAACGCATCTGACGCGTTTGTAGCTGCATGGTTGCCAGGTACAGAAGGCGCAGGTATTGCTGATGTTTTATTAAAAGCGGCAGACGGCACTATTCAAAATAATTTTAAAGGTAAATTATCGTTTTCTTGGCCTAAATCAGCGGTACAAACTGCGGTTAATAAAGGCGATGAAAATTACGACCCATTACTTCCTTATGGTTTTGGTTTAACGTACGGCGATAAAAACGTGTTAGCTGACGACCTTGATGAAGACTCTAAACTTGATAACTCAGGGCTTACGAGTATGGATATACTTGTTGGTGCACCTGTAGCACCATGGCGCTTATTGTTAAAATCGGGCAATGAGCTTTTAGATGTATCGAGTAGTACTCATGAATTTGGTGCAATTAAATACCGAACTGAGGACAAAATAGTACAAGAAGACGCGCGCCAATTTAACTTTAGCGGTGCAGAAAAAGCCAGTGCTGAAATAGTAACAAGCTTTGCAGAAGATACCATTGCCTACGTTGAAGCCGATAGTGTGATTAGCTTTGATATTAAATTAAACGAAGCACTAACGAGCGATATAGCACTTGCTATGACTTGCTCGGGCGAATGTGGTGCAAGCATTGATTTAGCAAACGTTGTAGATAAAAGCATTGAGAATAAATGGCAGTCAGTATCAATCGATTTAGGTTGTTTTGCTGATAAGGGTGTTAATTTTGCAAACCTAACAAGCCCATTTAGCTTACGCAGCAATGGTAAAGCGTCAATTTCTGTGGCTAATATTCAGTTTGTGCCAAATAAGGCAGGCGAAGCTACACTGTCTTGTAAGTAGTTTATTAACTCTATTGTGTGTATACCAAAGCCCTTCGAATGAAGGGCTTTTTTTATGTAGAGGATTAATACTAACCTGCATAAATACTTGAGCTAATTGATATAACTAAATAGGAACAAGTCGCTATAAATACAAAGGGTTACCACGTTTTCATAGGAGGAACCTTTTTTATAATAGCTTGTAAAATAATTAGCACTGCATTAAGAGGTTTTTTTCGTCAAAGCTAACTACTTTATCTCTGCCGGTTTCTTTAGCAAGATAAAGGCGTTTATCAGCCAACGACAGTAAGTCTTTTACACTCATTTTACCATTTACAGAGTGACTCACTCCCGCGCTCACAGATAGTTTTATATGCGCGTTTTGATAATAAAACGGATGCTTAGAAATATTTTCACGTAAGTGCTCTGCATATTCTTTAGCTGCTCGTAGGGAATAGTCTGGTAGTAATATTGCAAATTCTTCACCGCCTATTCTGGCGCAAATACCCTCATCAATAAATTGCTCTTTTATGTGCTGCGCAATCCATTTAATTGCTTGATCGCCCGTGTCGTGGCCGTACTTATCGTTTACATGCTTAAAAAAGTCAATATCTAGAATAATTATAGATACATTTATATCATTGTTATTAGGTTGTTTAAGGACTGCTTTGGCGTTATTAAAGAAACCTCTGCGATTAAATAACTGTGTAAGAGAGTCGGTATTGGCAAGGTTCGATAGCGTATATTCACTATTAGAAAATAACAAAAATGGCAGTATAAGAGCACTCAGTGTGGCTAATAGTAAATGACTAATAAGCACAATTTGCAAAGGGGTTGCTACATCTTGAATACTCGAACTAAGTACCGGTATTGATAGAAATATAGCATTTAAAAACATAACTCCACTGTGCACTAAAAAGCAGGTAATTAACGCCTTTTTCTGGGCTTTAGCAACAAAGCTCATGCTTTTGATTAAATACGCTGTGTAAATAAATAATCCGGCAATTACTAAACTCGTTAGCATTTTTGCTGCACCGAAAGGATAAATTGCCAATAACAATAAGCTAGAAAAACCAAATATGCAGTAAAGAGGCATTAAGCTAATATTTTGTACGTTTTTGTATTTATATAGTCCAACAATAATTAAAAGTGGGCTAGTAATCATTGAAACACTAGCTAAATAGTGGGTTATTAAAGGAAGATCTATGAATAAGCGCAAACATGCTAGTATTTCGGCTAATGCGAATGTGGCACAGGCTAAACCAAATAATAAAAAAGATGTTTGTTTTTTATATTTATAAATTGAGAGAAAAAATAAGCTTATGAATAAGTTAAGGATAAAAGAGAAGAAGATCACAGTAGGCAAATGAAACATGATTTATTCTCTTTATTATAAAATGATGAAATATATATTTAACTAACTGTTGTAATTATTATGTATTAATAAGAAAAGGTCAATTCAGTTAAAAGGATTGCTTTTTCAATTTTCATATTTTACCTCAAGAATTATTAACGCCCGCTAAACCAAACTCTCTAAAGCCGATTTAATATCAGGATGATGAAAACGATAATTATGAACGAGTGCTTTTTTAGGGACTACAAATTGCCCCGTTGTTAGTAAGTCTGACATTTCACCCATTAATAGTTTAAGTGCTGCAGTAGGCATAGGAATAAATGCAGGTCGAGAGAGCGCTTCGCCTAAGCTTTTACTAAATTGAGCATTGCTTACAGGGTTTGGTGCTGTTGCGTTAACAGGGCCAGATATTTCTGGATGCTTAATAATAAAAAGTATTAGCTGAATCATATCGTCGATGTGTATCCACGACATTCCTTGCTCGCCATTACCAATTGGGCCGCCTAAACACAATTTAAAAGCGGGTAGCATTTTACTTAATGCTCCACCTTTTTTAGCTAAAACAATACCCGTGCGCAAAAGGCACACTCTGGTGTGTTCTGATTGCGCGAGTAGCGCTGCATTTTCCCAGTCTTTACAAAGCTGGTGGCTAAATTCGTCGTGTGGGTTTTCAAAAGTTTCATCAATAGGGTTACTATTTTGTCGACCATAAAATCCAACGGCGCTTCCAGATATATAAGTATGCGGGGCAGTGCTACAAGCTTTAATAGCTTCACTAATTTGTTGTGTAACACCAATACGGCTGTCGCGTATTATTTGCTTTTGTTTGTCGCTCCAGCGTTTATTTACAATAGGTTCGCCAGCTAGATTAATAACAATATCAACAGTGTTAAAATCTACTGCATTGACATTGCTTACGGCTTTAACTTTATGGCCTAATAATACGTTTGCTTTAGTCGGATTTCGGCTAAGCACAGAAACAGTATTATGATGAAGTAAAAAAGGGCATAAGTGCTTACCAATTAATCCCGTCGCGCCAGTAATAAATATATGCATTATTAATCCTTACAATAAAATAGTAGCAAGTGATTAAAAAACATACTCGCTAGCAAACAGCTTTGCAAATTTATACGTAAAACAGGCTTTTATGATCACTTCGTAATTATTTCATTTAATTACCTTTTGCCTTACACTAAAGCCATATCATTAATAAAAGGGTTAATAAATTGGCAAGTTTAACTGGAGTAAATAAAAGCTTAATAGTTTTTGCTTCCTTAGTGGTCGTACTCGCGGGGATAAAAGCGGCAAGTGTAATTATTATTCCGTTTATTTTGGCGGCGTTTATTGCCATTATTTGTAATCCGCTTATCAAGTTTTTTGCGCGCTACCGAATTCCTAAAGGTATTGCTGTTATGTTGGTAGTGCTTATTATAGTTGGCTTAGGTGTAAGCCTTGGCGGGCTTGTAGGGCAATCAATAAACGATTTTTCGCAGCAACTTCCTGAGTATAAAACACAACTCAAAGAAGAATTTGTATGGCTTGTAGATTTAGCATCTCAATACAACATACTGATTAATAAAGAACAGTTAATCAATATGTTCGACCCAGGTAAA
Organism: Pseudoalteromonas sp. c7(2019); assembly: GCF_011378625.1. Lineage (NCBI taxonomy): Bacteria > Pseudomonadati > Pseudomonadota > Gammaproteobacteria > Alteromonadales > Pseudoalteromonadaceae > Pseudoalteromonas > Pseudoalteromonas sp. c7(2019). Next base: position 26,538 of record NZ_WTKS01000010.1, read on the forward strand.
ATGGTTGATGTAGCCACTAATATGCTCACCGGTTTAGGTGGCGTAATGGCAAACATGTTTTTAATTATTTTAACCGTTGTTTTTATGTTGTTTGAAGGGCCAATGCTGAGCAAAAAAATACACATGGCACTTGAAGATCCCGATAGCAAAATGAAGCAAATTGACCGCTTTTTAGAGTCTATTAATTCATATCTGGCAATTAAAACACTAGTAAGTTTAGGTACGGGTATTATTGCTGCGTTTTACTTATGGATTTTAGACGTTGACTACTTTGTGCTGTGGGGGGTATTGGCATTTATGTTCAATTACATTCCTAATATTGGGTCAATTATTGCGGCTGTACCGGCTGTATTACTTGCGCTTATTACTCAAGGTCCGTTAATTGCGGGATTGGTTGCTGCAGGTTATTTAACAATAAATACGGTGATGGGCAATATTGTAGAGCCTAAGTTTTTGGGCAAAGGGCTGGGTCTTTCAACGCTAGTGGTATTTTTATCATTAATATTTTGGGGCTGGTTATTAGGTACTGTGGGTATGCTTTTATCTGTGCCCTTAACTATGATTGTAAAAATAGGCTTAGAAGCCAGTGCTGAAGGTAAGTGGGTTGCCACTCTACTAGGCAGTGGCGAAGACGTTGCTAAAAATAACTAACATCTATAACTATCAAGGGCTGTAAAATTAAAGCCCTTGATGGTTAAGTTATCAGTAAATACAGGGCTATTAATTAACAAACAATTTAATAGCGTCATCCACCGCGTTTATTGCGCCTTCTAAATATCCTGCTTCTTGTTTTGCAAACTCACTCGCTACAAAATGAATATTGAGGTTACTTATTTCCTCACCTAAGCCTGAAAAATCAAATTCTGGGTGCTGCGAAGGTTGAGTTTGATCGTCTCTATTAGCTACAAACTTATCGTCTGCCCAGTCTTTGATAAAATACCCCGTTGCCTTTTCAGCATCTTTACCATAAAAGTAGCTAAGCTGCTGGGCACAGGCTTGAATTAATTGCTCTTTAGTTACTTGGTTTCGTGATAAGTAGGGCACACCTATAAAGCCAAATAATGCGGCGTAATTGCCATCTTCAGCACTGGCATCGTGAATTTCGACCATTGGGCCTACGCGACTAAAGCATTGCCCTGATAAGTTTTTATCACGCCAAAGTGCATGTTCAAAAGTAGCTATAAATTTGGCTTGTCCTGCCATCCATGTAGGTACACTACTAAGGCGGTTTATGAGCGTTGGAGTAGCCCATAGTTCAGGTGTTAAGTGTGTTGTAACCATACGAGCAGGAATAGCTGAAATTAGTTTTTCAGTAGTAAAGTGCTTTATATTACCTAAGTGATTAACTGTAATTTGCCAGTTATTATCACCTTTTTTAAGCTCAGTGACATTGTGTTCTAATAACACTGAATCAGGGTTAAGTTGCTCGTATAAGGCAGTTATTAAGGTATTCATGCCGTGCTTAAGCCTAAATAACTGCATATCTCCAGCACCTGCAATTTGTTGAGGCTGCTTGGAGTTAGGTGCTTGATATAACACATCACCTTTGTTGTATTGCTCAAATATACTTAAGTGGAGTGACTTTACTAAAGCTTGGATTTTTGGTTGGTGAGGAAATATCCACGTAGGACCCAAATCAAAACTAACATCGTTATTTATTGGTGATTGCGCAGCAAAAATTCGGCCGCCTAATTGCGATTTAGCTTCCAGTAATAAGTACTCAATATTAAGCAGTTGTAATTTATACGCACTGTATAAGCCGGCCAGTCCGCCACCTATAATTATTACTGGTTTAGTCATTTGTTTACCTATTAGCTATTTAGCAATCTACTAGTAGGTAGTTTGTTTTGATATGAATAAATTGTCAAGTAGGCTAAAGGGAACGAGTAGTGAAACGTAATACCAATCTGCTTATATACGAGGTCTATTTAACGTTAAGAAAATTACGCTAGAACTAGGCAAAAATTTTTGTATCTAGTTGTTCTAAATAAAAAATTTTTAACGACGTTATAGTGCAATTTAATTCGTTAAATTGATCAAAGATTTATGCAGGTTGGTATAACTAGTTTAGTGTGCTTTAAGTTACGTTAAAATGGGTGTTTTAGTGATTCTGTAAATTGATTTATAAGCTCTATTTCACAGAGTTTATAGCTAATGGCCGCTGTTGTCGCATTAGGAAGTTTTATTAAGTAACGCCATTGGCAGGCGCTCTCAAGGTACTTTTCGTTATTTTTAATGCTGCGCATAAATAACGGCAGTACTTGCGTATTACCTGTGCTTTCTTGTGATTTAGTTAGCTCATATTTGCGCTTTTGTATCCAACTGCCTTGTGCTTGCTTTGCTTTATCAATCTGGCTATCTAGGCATTGAATATACCGCTTAGCTTCATCGGTTGTTGCTTTAGCGGCTAAAGTACATGCTTCATTTGCAAAGCTGTACTGGCTTGTAGCTAATAGCACAATGGCAGTTAGTTTTAATAAATAGTTACTTTTTGTCATTGTAATTAAACTCTAAGATAAATTGAGCGCCGGCTAAGTTATCAGCATCGGTAATGGTAAGCGTCCCGTTATACGACTTAACTAAATCAGATACAATCGCCATGCCTACGCCGTGTCCGCTTTCGTATGTATCGAGGCGAGTACCACGTGTAAGTAAAGATTCACGTTTATCCTCTGGCACACCAGGGCCATCATCGCTAATTCCAATACACAGAGTTTTACTTTGGATTACTTGTATTTCTACTTGCGAGCGGCACGCTTTACAGGCGTTATCAATCAAGTTACCGAGTAATTCCATTAAATCTGTTTGGTCACCTAAAAAGTAATCTTTTTCGGTTACGGTGCAGGTAAAAATAATATCTTTATCACGGTATACTTTTGCCATAGCACTGAGTATTGAATCGAGTACTGGCTTAATAGGTGTTTGCTTTTTCCACGTGTCTGATGCACCGGTTGCAGCACGCTTTAATTGGTGCTCGATCATCACATTAATTCGGTCGAGTTGTTCTTGTGCATCTGCATCGTTTGCCAATGGACTTGATTTAAGTACTGCAAGCGGTGTTTTAAGTGCATGAGCAAGGTCGCTCAATGAGGCTCTATAGCGCTCTTTTTGGCGCTGTTGCGACTCAAGTAGCAAGTTTAGGTCTGCTTTTATTGTTTGCAGCTCTACAGGGTAGAGGCCTTTAATTTCTTGAATATCACCCGATTCAATCGCTTTTATTTCTTTATCGAGTCGTTGGAGTGGGCGAGCGCTCCAAATGAAACCAATCGCCATTAGGCCTGCAATTGCAATCCCCATGATAAACATCCAATCTACTAGGGTTTGCTTAAAGCCATCCATTATACGAAGTAGAGCGTCGTTACGTTTGACTAATATAAAGCGAGCTTGTTCTGATTGATCTATGTTGTTTAAAATTACAGTCAGGCTAAGTTGCCAGTACGCGGTATTATTATACTCCACACGCCTAAAGTCGGCGGCACCGGCTTTGGTCTCTATTTGTTGAGGTACATAGTTTAAATTTACAGCCGATTCTGAGTTCCAAACAGGGTCATCATCGCGGTAAATCATTGCGTAGGTGTCTGAATTTAATCTGTTTAACTCAGGCGCTAAAATAGTGCTGGGCATAATAATACCATGCTCAGTAAAGTCGACTTCAGATATTAGCGAGTAGAGCTGTGCCTCGAGGGTTTTTTCTGTCGCATCAACCAGTGAAGCGTAATACGCTTTGCCAATTGAATAAAATAAGATAGGGAGTGCGACTAATAAAACAAAGACAAGGATAAATCCTTGCCTTATTTTTAACGATATTTGCGGTATTACCACTGGCTTTTAAGCCTGTAACCACGCCCACGTAGTGTCTCTACTGGGTTTAGTACGCCTTCAGGGTCAAGCTTTTTACGCAAACGTAGTACAAATACTTCAATTACGTTTGAATCAAGGTCAAAATCTTGGTCGTAAATATGCTCAGTAAGTTCTGATTTAGAAATTACTTTTTGCGGATTTACCATTAAGTATTCAAGTACTTTATATTCGTAAGCTGTAAGGCTAAGTTCTTTATCATCAACCCATACTTGTTGTGAACGTGTATGAATTTTAATTGGACCCGCAGTCATTTCTGGATTTGCTTTACCAGCACTACGGCGGATTAATGCATTACAACGTGCAATAAGTTCTTCAACATGAAATGGTTTTGTAAGGTAGTCATCTGCACCTGCATCTAAACCTTCTACTTTATCCTGCCAGCGATCGCGCGCTGTTAAGATTAAAATAGGGATAGTAATGCCTTGTGCTCGTGCTTTATTGATTAGCTCAATACCGTCTATTTTAGGTAAACCTAAATCAACTACGGCCATATCAAGCGGGTATTCTGTAATGTGGAAAAGACCTGCTTCACCATCGTGACATAAATCCACGCTGTAACGTTCTTTTTCTAAAGCATTACGTAGGTTATCTGCTAAATGTAAATCGTCTTCAATAACTAAAATTCGCATTTGTTAATCCTTTTTCACTTCGCCGGTTTTTTTATTTATATGTAAATCAACGACGTGGCCGTCAGATTTGAGTATTCGTACGGTATAAAAATCTGTTTTTTCGGTAATTTTTAAGGTCTTACCGCCTATTGTTTTCTTTGCAAGTATTACGGCTTTCTTTTTGTCCACCTCAGCATGAGATGCTTGGGTGGCCGTCGCTGCTTGAGCAAAGTTAGCTAAGCTAACACAAGCAATAAAACCGAGGCTTAATAATACGCGCATAATGGAAAACTCCTAGACCAGACCCACTTAGTTTAATTAACTAAGTTACTAAAATTCAAGTAAAAACGCTAAATTCGCTTTTATCTCAGTAATTTTAATTAAAATCTTGTGAACAAACCCTGAATTACAGTGCAACACACGCTCTTAGGGTTTAATACACTTTTAAGCAGGGAACACTTTTTTGAAAGGTTTAACAATTGTATTTTCATAGATGCCAGCGGCAACGTAAGGGTCAGCTGCTGCCCACTCTCGAGCTGCTTCTATTGACTCAAACTCAGCAACAACTAATGAACCGGTAAAACCTGCTTCTTGAGGATCTTCACTATCGACTGCCGGAAATGGACCCGCAGTTAATAAACGGTTTTGTGAATCAAGCTCACTAAGGCGTGCTAAATGTGCCGGGCGTGCTGCTTTTCTAAGCTCTAAGCTGTTTTCAACGTCTGTTGAGTGAATCATGTACAACATAAGGAATCTCATAAAAATTGTTAAATTTGATTAACGCAATACTACCACAGCGTTGAAAATTGGTGAATTAAAAGCGTATTTACACAGGTTTACACTTCGATTTTATTTTTAAGCTGTAATTGCTTGAAAATCTCTGTGTAACACTGGTAGAGTCGCTGAAATATACAAAATAATAAAAAGGTTTTATGCATGAGCGAAAATAGAGAACGATTTAGTTCCCGTCTCGGATTCATAATGGCAGCGGCAGGTTCGGCTGTTGGTATTGGCAATTTAGTTGGTTTTCCGGTTTCTGCTACCAAAAATGGTGGTGGCGCATTCTTATTAATTTACGCTTTATTTGTCGTATTTATTTGTTTACCAGTCATGATGGCTGAAATGGCAATGGGTCGTAATGCTCAAAAAGATCCACTTGGTTCGTACAAGCTATTATCTAATAACGATAAAAAATGGAAGCTAGCAGGTTTTTTAGCGGTGCTTACACCATTTATGATTGCTGTGTTTTATATGGTAATTACGGTTTGGATTTTTGGTTACTTAACGCAAACAGGCCTCGGTAATTTAGATTTACTTGCAGATCCTGGCCACTTTGGTGTTTTTATTAATAGTTACACTGTGTTTGGCTATATGGCCGTTGTGGTTATTATTGTTAACTTAATTTTGTTAGGGGGTGTTAAACAAGGCATAGAAAAAGCCGCTAAATTTTTAATGCCAGCCTTACTTTTCATGCTACTTGCTTTAGTTACTTATGTATTAACGCTTGATAACGCAATGGCCGGTGTTAAATACTACATTATTCCTGATTTTTCTAAGATGAGTGCAAGTGTACTTAATGGCGCATTAAGCCAAGCGTTTTTCTCGCTATCGCTGGGTATGGGTATATTAATGACTTACGCGTCGTACATTTCTAAAAAGGATGACATTGTAAGTAGCGCTAAAATGGTCGCTATTACAGACTCACTCGTTGCGTTTGTAGCGGGCCTAATGGTGTTGCCCGCTATATTTAGCTTTGATCCAAACACAGACCCATCAGCACTTTCTGACTCGTCTGTATCAATGATTTTTGTATACCTACCTAAAATATTATTAGCACTGCAAAATGATATTGGTTATGTAGGTGCGTCTATTGTTGCGTTCTCATTCTTTTTATTAGTATTTTTTGCAGCGATTACTTCACTTGTTTCAATAGTAGAAGTACCGACAGCAACACTAAGTGACCGTAAAGGTATTAGCCGTAAAAAAGCATTGGGCATCCTTACACTTTCAACCGGTGTACTTACTATTTTATGTACAATGTCGTTTGGTATGATTGACAGCCTTACTTCGTTCACCAGTTATGGCGGCGTTAATAAGAGCTTTTTTGATATTATTGTTGATGTATTTTACGACACAATTTTACCGCTTAATGGCTTAATGGTGTGTTTGTTTGTAATGTACCGCTGGAAAAAAGCACGCTTAACACAAGAGCTAAGCTTAGGTTCGCCTAATTATGCGGGAAGCTTGATGGAAAAGTACGTTAACTTTTCACTTTCAACGTTTATTCCTGTCATTCTAGCTGTGATATTTATAAATACAGTGGCGACTAAGTTTTTTGATTTAAAAATATTTGGTTTTTAAATAGACCTCTTTAAAAGCTTATTGAATAATAAAATGCCGCTCAGTTAAGCTTAGCGGCATTTTTTATAGGCGTTTTTTTACAGGTATCTGGTAACTATTAAAAGGATTTAAAATGAATAAAATTATTATTGGGTTTGCTTTTGCTATTTCATCATTTGGCGCATTTGCACAAAGCGCTGATGGTTGGCCAGAAGGCGGTGCAATGCACACCGGCAATACTTATAATTTAGAGGGCAATAGATACAAAACTAAAATCAGTAAAATGATGGATGAAATTTACCCGCAACTAACTGATGATTACCAAGTAGATGCAGTTAAAGCACAAATAAAAGCATGGGAGCAGTATATAGATGCTACATGTAACGTTGTTGGCATAGCAACGGGGGCCGGTGGCTCTTGGCCCTCAACGTATAGTGTTAAATGCGAAAGAAGCCTAAGTTATGATAGATACTTTGCGACTAAAAATGCGCTAAAGTGTGTTAATAGATTGAGCAAAGAAGAGTTTGTAGGACACAGCGAAAAGTTAAATTGTTTAATTCAAACATTAAATATAAAAATATTTTAAGACCTACATAGCGCTACAGCTAAATTATACAGTTAGCTGTAGCATTTTAGGCTTTATAGCAACTCAATACTTACTGTTGCGCCTTTTTCGATATTGCCGCTTTGTGCTGGCACTACAATTAAGCAGTTAGCTTTACTAAGCGACGAAAGTACACCCGAGCCCTGTTTATTAAACGGGGCAACCACCAAGTCACCTTGCTCGTTAATTGTTGCTGTACCGCGCTGAAAATCAGCTCTGCCAGGGCGCTTTTTAATAACGGATGTAGTAACAGCGTTAAAACGCATTTTAGGGTTTACTTCACCAAGACCCGACAGCTTTTGCAGTGCCGGCTCTACTAACTGATTAAACGTAACTGCAGCCGACACAGGGTTACCTGGCAAGCCAAAAAAGTAACTGTTACTTAGTTTACCAAAGGCAAAAGGTTTGCCTGGTTTCATGGCTATTTTCCAAAAGTGAATTTCGCCAATTTCGTTGAGCACTTCTTTAGTAAAGTCGGCTTCACCAACCGATACACCGCCTGAGCTTATTACGGCATCGGCAAGTTCGTTCGCTTTTAAAAATGCATTAGTGATGAGTTCTTTGTCATCAGGAATAATTCCTAAATCAATCACGTCTATATTTTTTTGTTGCAGCGCACTAATAATAACAGCGCGGTTGCTTTCAAAAATAGCGCCTTGCTTAAGCGGCTGACCAGGTTCTATTAGCTCATCGCCGGTAGAAAGCACGGCTATTTTTAAGGTTCTTACCACGTCTATATTGGCAATTCCCAAAGATGCAAGTAACCCCACATCAACGGCTTTTAATTTATCGCCTGCTTTTAAAATAACGTCGTCTATAGCAATATCTTCGCCAGCAAAACGCACGTTTTCATTTAGCTCAGGTTGCGCAGTAAACGTAATTTTATCGCCATCAACCGAGGCGTTTTCTTGCATTACAACGCCGTTAGCGCCAGGTGCAATGGCAGCGCCGGTCATTATTCTTACGCATTGACCAGGGGTAAGTGTTCCTTCAAAAACTTGACCTGCAAACACACTACCTACTTGTGTGTAGGTTAAGCTTTTATCTGAAATACACAGCGCATAGCCATCCATTGCAGAGTTGTTATGAGCTGGTACGTTTATAGTTGATTTAACATCGCTTGCTAAAACGCGATCAACGCTTTGCATTATAGTGATGGTTTCAACGTCTTTAACTGGCGTTATTGAGCCAAGTATATTTTGTATTGCAGTTTCAATTGGCAATAAACCGGGTGCATTGCAAACATCGTTCATATATATTGCTTACTTAAATCATTTTATTTTGAAACAATACTTATAATGTCAAAGCTTTACAATACATGGTTGGGTTATTTTTTGCTTATCGCATGCATGCTTTCGTGCGGCGTAAACGCAAAAGAAACGCTGCAAGTAGCCGTAGCGAGTAATTTTAAAACTGTATTGCAAACCCTACTAAAAAAATCCCCATTACCTAATGTTGAAGTGAAAATATCAGCCGCTTCTAGCGGTGTTTTATATTCGCAAATAGTGCATGGCGCACCATTTGATGTGTTTTTATCGGCCGACGATTTTCGACCGCAATCACTTATTAAAGAAGGCTATGCCGAGCAAAGCAGCTTAATCACTTACGCGTTAGGCGAACTTGCTTTGTGGCAACCCAAAGCTGAAAAAGTAAATGATAAAGTAGCCATTGCTAATCCGCGTTTTTCACCATACGGGCGTGCCTCAGAGCACTACGCGAATAACCATTTTAAAAAGCCAGTAAATTATGTGTACGGTAATAATATTACGCATGCATTTCAGTTTGTTGAAAGTGGTAATGTAGGAATAGGGCTGGTGGCTGTTTCATCACTAAAGGCAGCTTACAGTAACACGCAAGATCAAAAATATTTAGATTACACCGTGCTGCCTATAAATCAATATCCCGATATAATTCAACAAGGCGTTATTATTAGCTCGACTAAAAAGCGTGCTAGCGCTAAGCAACTCATGCAATTTCTAATGGCAGAGGCTACGCAGCAACAGTTAATTGAATTAGGTTACAGAATAAAGGACAACAATGCTTCAAAGTGATTTAACCGCGCTGTGGTTAACTATAAAACTTGCCTTTATAACCGCAGTGCTCCTTCTTGTTTTTTGTATTCCACTGGCTTACAAGCTTGCTGGCTATAACGGTAAATTTAAACCATTTTTAGAGGCATTAATTGCAATGCCTTTAGTGCTGCCGCCTACGTTGTTAGGGTTTTACTTACTTGTTTTGTTTTCGCCTGATCACGCTTTTGGGCAGTTTTGGTTTTGGCTAACGGGTACTCAGCTTGCGTTTAGTTTTCAGGGCGTGGTTATTGGCTCGCTTTTTTATTCGCTGCCTTTTGTAATGCAGCCGCTTGTGGCTGGGTTTAAGCATATTAATCAAACCTATAACGAAGCTGCCATTGCGCTTGGATTAAGCCCGTTTAAACGCTTTGTACATTTAATTATTCCGCTTTTAAAACCCAGTATTGGTAGCGCATTTGCTTTAGGCTTTGCGCACACATTGGGTGAGTTTGGTTTGGTATTAATGATTGGCGGTAATATTCAGGGGCAAACACAGGTGGTGTCTATTGCGCTTTATGACCATGTTGAATCGTTAAATTATACGGCGGCGCATCAGCTTTCACTTATTTTACTGGCTATTTCGTTTGCCTGTTTAGTGCTGTTATTTAAGTTTAATAAAAGCATTGTAGGGGTTAAGCAATAACATGATTAAGTTAAGCCTTTTTAAAGCACTCAATAATTTTGATTTAGATATAAACCTTGAGCTTGAGTCGTTTAATGTATTGGGTGTTTACGGACCTTCCGGTTCGGGTAAGTCAACATTACTGCGTTGTATTAGCGGTTTAGAGCCTGCAAAAAGTGTTTATGTAAACAATCAGCCAGTGCATGAGTTGCCAAGCGATAAACGCGGTATTACGCTTCAGTTGCAATCTTGCCCGTTGTTTCCTCATTTAGATGTGGCAGGTAATTTAGCGTTTACACAAAAACACTGCGGGAATAAGCAAACAAGCTTAACGCTAGAATACGTTGTTAAAACACTTGAATTACAAGACTTACTAAACCGTGATGTACAAAGCTTATCGGGTGGCGAACGCCAACGTGTAGTATTTGCGCGCACTTTGCTTGCCGGTCAAAAATTTATAATGCTTGATGAGCCTTTTAGCGCGCTTGATTGGTCATTGCGTTTTAAAACACTCACTAAACTTAGCGAGTTTGCAGTTAAGTTTAATATTAAATTTATAATAGTAAGTCACTCATTAAAAGAGCTGCTATTTTGCTGCGATACCCTTATTCAGCTTGATAAAGGTAAGGTGATAAACCAAGGTGCAAGTGCACACGTTGCAAAGGCTATTTATGCAAACGATAGACAAACACCGCTGAGCTTAATTAATTACGACGTGGTTAAATTTGATGAAGACTACGGGCTATATCAACTACAATTACAGCAAAGTGAGCAGCCGCTTTTTGTGCTTCCTGCACTTGTAGATAGCAGTAATAAGCTAATTATAGAAAGTGAGCAAATGTCGTTTAGTGCGTTAAAGCCTGAGCAAACAACGCATAGCAATGTTTTAGAGTCGGTATTAATTCAGGTTGAGCTTATTAATAATAAGTGGCAGTTAACGCTTAATGTAGATGGGCAAACATTGTATTGTTTGGTATCAAGACGAGTGTGGGACAAAAACGACTTTAAAGTGGGCGATGTGCTTTATACAACAATCAGTAATCTAGAATAACTAAATGCTGCACACCGCACATTGACTGTTTTTAGCTATTTTAAAACGATTAAACTCCATGCTTAAACCATCCACCAGCAATAAGTGCTCGCTTAAACCACTTGGCAAACCAGCAAGCATTTTTAGCGCTTCAGTAGCCTGAATGCTGCCTATTAGCCCCACAATAGGGGAAAGTACGCCGGATTCAGAGCAGCTTTGTGTTTGTTCACTAAAAAATTGCGACAAACAACCATAACAATGGCTGTTTTCATCCATAGTAAAACAGGCGACTTGTCCTTCCATACGTATTGCAGAGCCTGACACCAGTGGAACTTTAGCCTTAAAACAGGCGCTATTAAGTGCATTGCGCGTTGTTAGGTTATCTGAGCAATCAATCACTATATCAATGTTATTAAATAATTGTTCTGTAGAGGTACTTGCATCAAAAAATGCCTCAATAGTGTTTATGTCTATTTCACTATTAAGCGCGTTAAGCTGTTTTTTAGCAGCACTGCATTTTGAACTACCAATATCACTTTCTTTATACAGTATTTGCCTTTGCAGGTTGGTCACGTCTATTTCATCGTTGTCAACTAAGGTAAGCGTCCCAACGCCAGATGCCGCTAAGTATTGACCTACCGCACACCCAAGCCCACCCACACCAATAATTAAAGCATGCGATTGCCATAGTCGCTCTTGTCCGTCTATATCAAGCTGCGGGAGCATAATGTGCCGAGAATAGCGCAGTTGCTGCTGGTAAGTTAGCGGTGTTTTTTGCATTTTTAAAATCTCAACCTTTTTTTGAACAATACCAAGTTGTTAAATCCAAGAGCAAGTAATAACGCTTTTTATTTGCACTCTAACAACCCAGAGCCCTTCACTCATATAGTGCAACTATAACGTATAAAAACAAGTGTTGCATGTAACCATATGAAATTTATAGTTTTTAATTAGTGGCTCAGTAATTGCTATATCGGGTTAACTTAAATTTAACAAACATTGGGCTGCTACTCATATAAAAGGGTGGGGCATTAATAAAACAATAATACGTTTACGAGGAAAATAAACATGCAACCGAGTTCTGGGTTTAACCTAATATCGTTTAGCGGAAAAATGAAAGTATTGCATCTAAGTTGGATGGTCTTTTTTGTGTCATTTTTTGTATGGTTTAACCATGCTCCTTTATTAGGTGCCATAGCGGGTTCACTTGGGATCACCATGGCACAAGTTAAAACATTACTAATTTTAAATGTAGCGTTAACTATTCCAGCGCGTGTTGTGGTGGGTATGCTAACCGATAAATTTGGTCCCCGTATTGTTTATGCGGCACTACTTATTAGCTGTAGTATTCCATGTTTTATGTTTGCTATGGCAACCACATTTGAGCAAGCCGCAATAGCGCGTTTTGCTTTAGGCTTTATTGGTGCAGGCTTTGTTGTGGGCATTCGAATGGTGAGTGAATGGTTTCCTGCTAACGAGTTGGGTATAGCTGAAGGCATTTATGGCGGCTGGGGTAACTTTGGTTCAGCAGCAGCGGCTATGTTATTGCCAATTATTGCACTGATGTTTGGTGGCGAAGATGGCTGGCGTTATGCAGTAGGTTTAACCGGTGTATTAAGCGTTATATTTGGTGTTATTTGGTACTTAAATGTAACCGATACGCCAAAAGGCGGTACATACTTTAAGCCTAAAAAAGTAGGCGCAATGGAAGTTACCAGTAAAGGCGACTTTGTATTACTGCTTATTATGAAAATCCCTATGTACGGCGCATTAGCATTACTTACTTGGAAGCTTTCGCCAACCGGTGCTAACCTAATTTCGGCTAATTTTGTACTTGCTGTGTATGCTTTTTTAGTCCTACTTTATATTTACGAAGTGTATAAAACCTTTGACGTAAATGGTCATATTTTTAAAGAGCCTGTACCTGAGTCGCATCGTTATGAGTTTAAGCAAGTGGCTGTTTTAAATATTTTATATTTTACAACTTTTGGTTCTGAGCTTGCGGTTGTCTCTATGTTGCCGCTGTTTTTTATGGATGTGTTTGCGCTTGATATGGTGTACGCGGGTATTTTAGCCTCTGCTTACGCATTCATGAACTTAGCATCTCGCCCTGGTGGCGGTTGGATTTCAGATAAATTAGGTCGTCGTATAACACTTATTGTACTTACGATGGGTCTTGCTGTTGGTTATTTTGTAATGGGCTTGGTTGATGCATCGTGGCCTTTATGGCTTGCTGTAGTAGCTGCTATGGCATGTTCGTTCTTTGTGCAAGCTGGTGAAGGCGCTGTATTTGCCGCAGTACCACTAATTAAGCGTCGTTTAACAGGGCAAATTGCAGGTATGACAGGCGCATACGGTAATGTTGGTGCAGTAGTTTACTTAACGGCATTATCACTTGTTGATTATCAAACCTTCTTTTTCATTATTGCGGGTAGTGCATTACTTGGCTTAGGCGCACTGTTTTTTATGAAAGAACCAGACGGACACATTACCGAAGTAAATGAAGACGGCACCGTTGAACTTATTTCAGTGACTTAAGGCATTATTGACTATGTTTGATGAAACACACCACGCTAAAGCGCTAAAAAATGAACTCAATGTTTCATTTGGCGGCCACAGCGCTAAAGGGTTAAAAGCAGAAAACCAAGATGCGTTTGCTGCTCTTAATACCAAAGCGCAAGAAAAAGAGTCTAAAGGCGTTATTGCCTGCTTAGCCGATGGGTGTTCATCAGCAAAAAATGCGAAACAAGCGTCTCAACTTTCGGTTACTCATTTTATAAATGAGTATTTAAATACCCCCGAAAGTTGGGCGGTTAAAAAGTCAGTGTCGAAGGTGTTAGCAAGTTTAAATCAGTGGCTTTATTCGCAATCAGTTAATTACAATCACCTTGGTCAACGCCAAGCCGATTGGATGACCACTTTTACAGCACTTATTTTAAAGTCGGCAACGGGTTATATATTTCACTTAGGTGATACGCGTATTACCCGCCTACGAGGAAATAAAATAGAGGCAATAACACGGGATCACAAAGTAAATGATACGCTAACACGTGCACTTGGCGCACAACTTCATCAAGAAATAGATGTATACGAGGTTGACCTAAAAGCAGACGATATTTATATATTAACCTGTGATGGCGTACACGATGTGCTTCCAAGTAGTGATATAGCTAAATTAATTAATGAGCACACTAATTTAGAAAATGCAGCTAAAGCAATTACCGAACTTGCATTAGCGCGAGGCAGTGACGACAACGTAAGTTGCTTACTGGTAAAAGTAGAAAACATTGCTGAGCAAAAACTAGATGAGCTTTATCATTCGCTAACACGACGCAAAATTCCACCTGCGCTTAATGTTGGACAAAAAATTGATGACTACACGGTTATTCGTAAATTGCATGCCAGTAGTCGCTCGCACATTTATTTAGTGCAACAAGCGCCCGATATACCGCCAGTGGTTTTAAAAGCACCTTCGGTTAATTTTGAAGATGATGTGCACTACCTTCAAGGCTTTATAAGAGAAGGCTGGGTGGGGCAACGCATAAACCATTTAAACGTGATGAAAGTACTAAGCACGCAATCGCAAAGTCGTTTTTTGTATCATATTTGTGAGTACATGGACGGACAAACACTTAGTGATTGGAAGCACGACGTGCCGCACCCAGAAATAACCCAAGTGCGCAGTATTATTGAACAAATAGTACATGCACTAAGGGCGTTTCAACGACTCGATATGGTACATCGCGATTTAAAACTCGATAATGTAATGATAGATGCGCACGGAAAAGTAACGCTAATAGATTACGGCACAGTAAGTGTCGCGGCTATGGACGAGTCGGTTAAGCAAATTGCGGATGATTGCCCGCAAGGCACTGCCGACTACACCGCACCCGAAACACTTATTACTATGCACGCCGATTTTAAAAGTGATTTGTTTTCACTTGGCGTTATTGCATATGAGTTATTGTGCTCAAAATTGCCTTATAAACCATTGCCACTTAACCACGTAGCGCCAAAAGATTACAGCCATTGGCACTACACAAGTATTCGTAAATACAGAGCCGATATTCCGTTTTGGTTAGATCAAGCCCTTATGAAGGCGCTTGCCCCTAAACCAGAGCTCAGATACCAAGCTTTTTCTGAGTTTATAAACGATATCAACAAACCTAATCCTTATTTAGAAAGTACCGCTAATAAAAGTTCAATAATGAAACGCGATCCAGTTATGGTGTGGAAATGTATTTCGCTGTGTTTATTTATTGCTTTGGTATGTGTATTAATAATTAAAACTTAGAGAACCAAAATGCTTAACTATAAGAACAACTTACCTATTATTTTTATACTGGGTTGCTTCACTGCGCCTTCAATAAGCCAAGCTTCGCAAACTGATCTTGATTTTAGACTGCGTTTTGAAAGCGTTGATCAAAACAATGCTCTAAAAGATGCAAGTGGCTTAACACTTAGAACCCGCTTAACGCATCAAACAGATGAGGTTAATGGTTTTTCAGCCCTTATTGAAGTAGAAGACATTCGCAGCCTATTTGGCGTAGATGATTACAACAATACGGTGGGGAAAAATACTAATTATTCTGTTATTGCAGACCCAGAAAACACTGAAATTGACCAAGGTTTTGTTAAATATTCCCGCGATGGTCTATCGCTAAAAGTAGGGCGCCAAGTAATAGCCCTTGATGGGCAGCGTTTTGTTGGGCACGTAGGTTGGCGCCAAGACAGGCAAACCTTTGACGCAGCAACCATTAATTACGCATTTAATACCATAGATTTACAATACAGTTATTTAAATAAGCGTAACCGCATATTTGCTGACGATAAAGACATTAAATCGTCCGATCATCTAATTAATGCAAGCTTTAAAACAGACTACGGTAAAGTGGTTTTATACAGTTACTTATTAAGTGGCGATGCACTACAAGACGACAGCTTAGACACTTATGGCGTCTCTTTTAACGGTAATAAAACCCTAAACGACATAAAATTTTATTACAAAGCGGAGTATGCAACGCAGTCTGCGTCAACAAGCGTGAGTGATTTTGATGCCGATTACTATGCACTTGAAGGTGCTGTGGATTTAAATGGTTTGGGCACTAAAACAGTAACATTAAAAGTCGGCATAGAGTCACTTGGCTCTGACAATGGCGATTACGGCTTTGCAACACCACTTGCCACGCTGCATAAATTTAATGGTTGGGCAGATACATTTTTAAATACACCCACACAAGGCTTGGACGACACCTACATAAGCTTAAATGGTAAAGCGTTTGACGGAAAATGGCTGGTGGCTTATCACAGTTTTGATGCTAATGAGCAATCAAATGGGGTTGACGATTTGGGTACTGAACTAAACGTACAATACGTTAAACCTATTAATAAACAATACGCAGTGGGTGTTAAATATGCTGATTACTCAGCGGGCGATACTGCAGCTAATAAAGTCGATACTCAAAAATTGTGGGTATGGATGAGCGCTAAATTTTAATCCTCTTTATCTTCTAATATTTACTTGTAATTTTTAGCGACACAAGATGGTGCAATTGCACCATCTTGTTGAGCTTTATGCTTTTCACCTCTGCACCAATGTAGCCAACTTACTGATTTTAAATGCTTATATATTTGGCTTACATATTGCTATAACAAACCTATAACAAATTATTCGATTTCAATTTTAGTCAATTACTAAAATAGGTATCACTTTAAGGTGGGTAAATGCTAAGCAAGCAGCGTGTTGTAGTGGTAGGAAACGGAATGGTGGGGCACCATTTTGTGCAGCAGCTAGTTTCTCAAAATCAGGCTGATGAGCAATTTGAGATTACGGTACTCAGCGGTGAAGACCGTTTAGCGTATGACCGCGTACAACTATCGTCTTTTTTTAAAGGTAAAACCGCAGACGACCTCGCACTTACATGCAATAAAACCTATGACGATTGGCAAGTACGCTTTCATACTCATTCTAAAGTGGTTGACATAAATCGTGATGCGCAAACTGTAACGACCGCTAAAGGGGAGTCGTTTGAATACGACAAGCTTGTGCTTGCTACAGGTTCATTTCCATTTGTACCTCCTATACCGGGTAAAGATCGTGAGCATTGCCTTGTTTATCGCACCATTAACGATTTACACGCAATAAAAAACTCAGCCCACGGAAGCAAAGTAGGCGTGGTAATTGGTGGCGGTTTACTGGGGCTTGAGGCTGCAAACGCATTAAAGCAACTGGGTCTGCATACTCACGTAATAGAATTTGCACCGCAACTTATGGGCGTACAAGTTGATGCGGGTGGCGGTCGGTTACTAAAAAACAAAATTACAGATTTAGGCGTTACTGTGCATACATCGGTAGCAACCGAGGAAATAGTAGAGGGTGAGAACTGCCGTTACAAAATGTGTTTTAAAGGCGGTAAAACCCTTGAAACCGACATGATTGTATTTTCGGCGGGTATTCGCCCTTATGATAATTTAGCCCGCGAGTTTAATTTAGAAATAGGTGAGCGCGGCGGTATTGTTATTAATAACCACTGCCAAACTAGCGACAAAAACATATACGCGATTGGCGAATGTGCACTATGGAATAACTTTATTTTTGGCTTAGTGGCACCCGGTTACGCTATGGCTAAAATAGCAGTTGGGCATATTTTACAAGATACGCAGCAAGGTACTTTGCAAAGTACTGGCTTAGACAATAAAGCCGATGAATTTAGCGGTGCCGATATGAGCACCAAGCTTAAATTAATGGGTGTTGAAGTGGGCTCTATTGGCGATGCACATGCACGCAGCGAAGGCGCAATAAGCTATTACTTTGAAGACCAACCCAATGGCATTTATAAAAAAGTAGTCACTAATTCACAAAGTAATAAGCTGATTGGCGCCGTGCTTGTTGGCGATACCAGCGATTACGATAATTTACTGCAATATCATTTAAACGACATTGAACTTACCACCGCCCCCGAAGCGCTCATTATGCCCCTTGCTGGCGACATAGCAGAGCTAAGCGCCGATGACTTGCCTGATGACGCCATTATTTGCGCTTGTCATAAAGTAACTAAACACACCATTGAACAAACAGTCGCTAAAGGCTGCATAGATTTGGCAAGTGTGCAGCAAAGCACCAAAGCCAGTACAGGCTGTGGTGGTTGTGAAAAACTCGTTCAAAACGTAATAAGCAGCGCACTCGCTAAAGCAAGTAACACTATTAACGTAGTTACCCTTAATGAGCCTGTAAAACAGCCCGCATAAATTAAAGCACACTAAAAGAGAGCAGTATGGCAACCGCAAACACGTCACCAACTATAAATAAAACGAGTTTAAAACAAACAACATGTGCTTACTGTGGTGTAGGGTGTGGTGTTGATATTTCACTTTTTAATAATGTGCCAACCAAGCTTGAAGGCATGCGAGAGCATCCCGCAAACTTTGGTCGTTTATGTGTAAAAGGCACGCATTTGCTCGACACAACAGGCAGTGATAATCGCTTAACGTCGCCCCTCATTAATAATAAAGCAGCCACGTGGGATGAAGCAACCGACCATGTTGCCAATAAATTTAACGACATAATACAAAAGCACGGACCCGATGCGGTGGCTTTTTATGTATCGGGGCAGTTACTTACTGAAGATTACTACATCGCTAATAAATTAATGAAAGGCTACATAGGCTCAGGCAATATTGATACAAATTCGCGCCTGTGTATGTCGTCTGCTGTGGCAGGTTATAAACGGGCTTTTGGTGAAGACGTAGTGCCGTGTACTTACGAGGATTTAGAGCAAACTGAGCTGCTTATTTTAATTGGCTCTAATGCAGCATGGACTCACCCGGTTTTATATCAGCGAATGGAGCGTGCAAAGCAACTTAACCCAAATATGAAAGTGGTGGTTATTGATCCGCGTAAAACCGACACCGCTGAGCTTGCCGACACATTTTTAAATATAAAACCAGGCAGTGACGCTGCGCTTTATAACGGTTTGCTTAATTATTTAAATAAGCATAACCACCTCGATACGCAATTTATTGCTCAGCACACAAACGGCTTTGAAAGCGCACTGCAAGAGGCAACAAAATGGAGCTGTGAGGCAGTTAGCGACTTTTGCGATATAGCAATTGAGCAAGTAACTGAGTTTTACGCGCTATTTGCTAAAAGCCCAAGTGCGATTAGCTTTTATTCAATGGGTATAAATCAGTCAAGCTCGGGTGTAGATAAATGCAACGCCATTATTAATGCGCATTTAGCCTCAGGTAAATTACTTAAACCAGGTAGCGGTCCGTTTTCTATTACTGGGCAACCCAATGCGATGGGCGGGCGCGAAGTAGGTGGTTTGGCTAATCAGTTAGCGGCACATTTAGATATTGAAAACGCAGCGCATCAATCACTTGTACAACGTTTTTGGCTCTCGCCAACGATCGCTAAAAAAGCAGGCAGCAATGCCATCGATATGTTTGATGAAATAGCCGCAGGCAAAATAAAAGCAGTGTGGATAATGGCTACAAACCCAATGGTGAGCTTGCCCAATAACGCCGCTATTAAAAAAGCATTAGAGACCTGCGAGCTGGTAGTTGTATCTGACTGTATTGCAAAAAGTGATACGTTAAAATTTGCCGATGTTGCTTTTCCATCAACCGGATGGGGCGAAAAAAACGGCACAGTAACCAACTCAGAGCGCAGAATATCAAGGCAGCGCCCGTTAGTAGCGCCTTATGCAGGAGCTAAAAACGATTGGCAAATTATGTGCGATGTTGCTAAAAAAATGGGCTTTGAAGGTTTTGATTTTACAGACCCAAGTGGCATTTTTGAAGAATGGGCACAATTAACTGACTTTGAAAATAATGGCAGCCGATTATTAAACCTCTCTGGTTTAGTTGGGCTCACAAAAAGCCAGTACGATAACTTAAAACCCATTATGTGGCCTGTTGTTAAAAATCAGCCTTATAAAAACGGTCAGGTTTTTACAGATAACCAATTTAGCACCGCTGATAAAAAGGCGCGCTTTATACCTATAACGCCTCAATTACCGGTACAACAAACATCAAGTGATTATCCGTTTGTAATGAACTCAGGACGTATACGCGACCAATGGCATACCATGAGCCGCACGGGTAAAAGCACTGCGCTTTCATCGCATATTACACGCCCGTATATTGAAATTAATCCGCTTGATGCCAGTAAATTAGCAATTAAGCAAAACGATTTAATAAGTGCGATTGCCCAAACGGGGCAGGTTACCGCGCATGCAAAAGTAACCGATTCCGTGCGAAAAGGTGAATGCTTTATGCCTATTCATTGGAACAAGCAATTTGCGTCATCAGCAACAGTAAGTGGGTTGTATCAATCGGTAGTTGACCCTCTATCTGGTCAGGCTGAGTGCAAACACGGCGCTGTTAATATAGTTAAGGCACCCTTTGTGCAATATATGCAGCTGTTTGCTAAAAACGAGCTTGTTATAAACAGTGATTTTTGGCTCAAAGTTAATGCTAGTAATTGCTTTAATTACCAATTGGCGCTTAATGAGCCACAAAGTGATTTACTGTATTACTGCCAAACCTTAACCGGTTTACAAGGGCAGTGGTCGGCTATGAATTCGGCAAAAGCCATGCATGTGCAGTGTATTCAAAACGATCAATTAGCGTTTGTTGGTGTTATTTCTAATGAGCAAAAAGAAATATCACTTGAGTGGATAAACCATTTATTTGCAGAGCCATTACTGACCTTTACACAGTTACAGTCTTTGCTTTATGCAACCCCCGATGAAGAATTTACCCAAGGCATGCAAGTGTGTAGCTGCTTTAAAGTAAGAGAGCAGCCAATTATAAACGCCATTAAAAACGGTGCAAACACAGTCGAGCAATTGGGGTCTGAACTTAAATGTGGGACGAACTGCGGTTCGTGTAAAACACAATTAAGCCAATTAATTAAGCAACATGCTACGCAAAAAGCGAACAGTATTAATGTTGCGGTTGTAATGTAAAGAAAAAAGGAAGCATATGCTTAATGATCAATTTGGTCGGCAGTTTAACTATTTGCGCCTCTCAATAACCGATGTATGTAATTTTAGTTGTAGTTATTGTTTACCAAACGGGTATCAGTGCGATACGCCGCGTAATTTTTTAAATAAAAACGAAATAAACACCTTAGTAAATGCGTTTGCAGAGCTAGGTACTAAAAAAGTGCGTATTACAGGTGGCGAACCATGCTTACGAAACGACGTAACCGATATTATAAAGCTTTGTAAAAACACGCCCGGCATAGAAAAAGTAGCCATTACTACCAACGGCTTTAATTTATTAAAGAAAATTGATGAATTTGCAGAAGCAGGGCTTGATGCGCTCAACGTCAGTATTGATAGTTTAAATCCGAGTATGTTTAAACTCATAACAGGGCACGACAAACTTAACCTTATTTTAAAAGGAATTGAACGCGCGGTAGAGCTGGGCATAAAAGACATAAAAATAAATGCAGTGCTTGCCAAGCAGTTTAATAAAAACCAATTGAAGGATTTTTTAGCGTGGGTAAAGCACCACAAAGTTACAGTGCGCTTTATAGAATTAATGGAAACCGGTGACGGCGCAACCTTTTTTGAAGAAAACCACTTAAGTGGGCAAACGGTTAAAGCCCAATTACTCAACCAAGGTTGGTTACAAGTCGTTAGGGGAAAATTAAATGGACCCGCTGAGGAATTTTGTCATCCTGATTACGATGGTCGTATTGGTTTAATAATGCCGTACAGTAAAGACTTTTGTAAAAGTTGTAATCGCTTAAGGGTGTCGGCACTGGGTAAATTACACTTATGCTTGTTTGCCGAGCAAGGTATAGATTTACGCGAGCTACTAAACGAGGATGATACTGCAGCAACCGTAAAGGCTATTCGAGCTGCTATGGGCAATAAAGAAATAAGCCATGAGCTAGATAAACGCTTAACAGGTGCGACAACTCACTTAGCCATGTTAGGTGGCTAACATGGGAGCTGATGTGAATACTCATATAAAAGCTAATATGAAAGTTAAGCGAGATTTTACAGGCGTTGTGCTTGCTGGTGGTAAGTCATCAAGAATGGGCACAGACAAAGCCGATTTAGTTTTAAAAAATAAAACACTATTGCACAATGCGTGTGATTTATTAAAAGACGCAGGTGCTAAAAATATACTAATAAGCCGCAATGTTATAAATCCGGTCAAATCATTGAACCATTATTCGCCGAGCGATTATCCCTCAGAAAAGTACGTTAAAGATGTATACCCCAATAGTGGACCCCTTGGTGGAATTTATTCCACATTATTAGCCACCGAGCACGATTTACTTATTACTGCGGTAGATATGCCACTACTTACAAGTAGTTTGTTAAACACAATAGTGCTGGCTTCTCAGTCAAATAACGTACAAAGTGTGAGCAATCAATTAAATGAGTCACAAATACATGCTTGGCACTTTGAAAATGAACCTCTACCGCTGTATATTCGTAATACAAGCAGTGTAAAAAATCATTTAAAACACATACTCACAAACGCAAACAGTCATAAATCAATAAAACAGTTTACCCAAAGCATTGGTGTGCAAACGCTTTTATGTAATAAAGCGCATGCATTAATAAACACCAATACACCGGCGCAATTTAAAGCTGTAAATGAGCATTTTGACAAAAGCATTAACCAATTGAGAAAAACATTATGAGCCACACAACTGAGTCACAAATAGCCTTAAACATTGCCGTGCTTACAGTAAGCGACACGCGCGATGCGATTACCGATACTTCTGGTCATTACTTAATTAAAGCGCTAACTGAGGCGGGTCATCACTTAGCGGATAAAGAAATTGTAAAAGATGATGTTTACCAAATGCGCGCTATTGCATCGCAGTGGATAGCCGATGACACCATTCACGCTATTTTAGTGACTGGTGGTACAGGATTTACTGAACGTGATTCAACACCTGAGGCATTTGCGCCGTTGTTTGATAAAAGCGTAGACGGCTTTGGTGAGCTATTTAGACATATATCGTACGGTGAAATTGGTAACTCAACTATTCAATCTCGTGCATTGGCAGGGCTTGCTAACAACACCGTTATTTTTTGTATGCCAGGCTCTACAGGCGCATGTAAAACAGCGTGGACAGGCATTATAAAAGATCAACTTAACTCAATGCATAAACCGTGTAACTTTGTACCGCACATTACCATTGGTAAAAAGTGTGAATCGCGTGAGCAATAGTATGCTAAGCCACGTAGACGAAAACGGCCAAGCTAATATGGTTGATGTATCGCTCAAAGACGTAACCCTGCGCGATGCCTCAGCTGAAGCATTTATTAGCATGAGCAAGCTTGCCTTTGAACAAGTAATGCTTAATCAAAACAAAAAGGGCGATGTGTTAGGAGTGGCACGTATTGCGGGTATTCAAGGCGCTAAAAAGTGCGCTGATTTAATCCCGCTTTGTCATCCGCTTGCACTTACTAAAGTAGCTGTTGATTTTGAACTTGATGAAGCAAACAGCCAAATTAAAATAACCAGCTACTGCAAACTTGCCGGTAAAACTGGGGTCGAAATGGAAGCGTTAACAGCGGTATCTGTGGCTAGCCTTACTTTGTTTGATATGTGTAAAGCAGCCGACCCACTAATGGAAATTAGCGGCATGCGCGTTACTCAAAAAGCTGGGGGCAAAAATGGCAGTTGGCAGCGAGATTAATCCAAACGATGCTATATCTAGCGCCCAAAATGTAGAGTTATTGTTTTTTGGGCAACTAAAAGAGCGCTTGAAGTGCAGTAAATTAAGCCTTGAGATTACGCAGCCGCTTAGTATTTCAGAGCTTAAATTAAGATTAGTTAGCCAATACCCGCATTGGCAACCGTGGCTGGAGGAGCGTGAGCTACTTGCAGCGCTTAACCAAACTATGTCATCAAGCGACGAAATAGTGAAAGCCGGGGATGAGCTTGCCTTTTTCCCGCCGGTTACAGGTGGGTAATGAGCATACATATTCAAGTACAAACCGATGATTTTAATGTAGGTGACGAGCACAATATGCTTTGTAGTAATAATAAAAGCGATGGCGCTGTTGTCACCTTTACAGGTTTGGTAAGAGAGTTCAGCAGTGGCGATAACGTTATTGCACTTGAGCTTGAGCACTACCCAGGTATGACCGAGCAACTTCTTCAATCTATTGCAGAGCAAGCACAAACTCGCTGGCAACTAGCGCGAATATGTATTATTCACCGCGTTGGTCATTTAGCACTTGGTGAGCAAATTGTATTTGTTGGCGTAACCTCCCGCCACCGCCAAGCCGCGTTCGAAGGTGCACAATTTATAATGGATTATTTAAAAAACCACGCCACGTTTTGGAAGAAAGAGCACTTTAAAGACTCATCAAATTGGGTTGAGTTTAAACAAAGTGACAAACAAGCGCTGGGTAAATGGGAAGAGTGATGCAGATATTTCATTACTTGTGCTCTACAGAGGTTATATAGCTCTCAGTTTGCGTGTGAAGTCTGCGTTTTTCGTGTTATAAATCAGCAATGTTAGATTGTTAGCTCGACCCAAGTCTGGAAGACATATGCGCACATCAAAAATGTTATATTTTACAATATTATTACTTGTTCTACTTTCAGCTTTTCTTGCTGTATGGGTATATGATTTAAAAGAAGGTAAAGATTTACTAAGCTTTACCATATCAACAGTAAGCTTTTGTATAGCCGTATTAGCTTTATTTATTACTGTTAGAACATATACATCAATTGATAGTGTAAATAATATTAGCAAAATGGAAGGTAACATTTTAGATAATGAAAATTACGTAACCTCACTTCCAGAGTTAATTAATCAGTTTAAATCCCAAGATGAAAATACACTAGAGAAAGAAATTTTTGACTCTATTGAGCATAAACTAAAAAAAGAGTCAGAAACCGCCGTTCTTTTTGCCGATACCCTTCAGTATATAATTGACCTAATTGTTTTATTTCCAGCTGTTTTTAATGCATCAGAAACTAACAAAGTGCTTTATAAAAAGCGTATGGATACAATTTTGTCAGAAGTTGATAGGCGCTGTGAAATATTGCACTCGGTGAGTAAAGGTAATTCAATTCAAATAACGGAAACAATAAAGCTATTTAAAGCTGTTGTGTCTTACCAAAGTTTTGTAGCTGATGATAATTTTAATATTCATGCAGACTTACTTCATGTGAGAGGTCCAATTCTTCGTAACCCAGTGACAAAAACCATTTACCATAATTACCTAGGTTTGTATTACAACAAAAAAGGCATGCATTTGTTACGAGAGTCGCTAAATATGAACTCTGTAGATATTTTGTCGATTGATGGTTTAGAGCTGGCTCAAAAAAATATTAATACTATAGAGCCATCAATACTTGAAGAAGTAAGTATGTATCTTAAATCTGCCGCTGAGCAGTTTGATAAAGCACTTAGAGTATCTAGCGAAGATGTTATGTGGCCTGGTTTTATTAATTACAATAAAGCACGTACGGTATATTTTTTAGCTTTACTATCAAATAGCGAACTTAATTGGTTAGATATTCTCGACGAAGCAATAGAGTCTCGCAGCAGGTTAAATCGACTAATTGACGAAATTTTAATGATAGACAGATCAAAACCAGCCAATATTGTTAGCACACATTTAAGAGAATTTTTTCTGTATCAAGAAGAGTTAGCACGTACAGTAAAATTGAATATTTTACTGTCGAATAAGCTAACCAGACAAAATAATGCACCTATTATATATAAAGGGATTAATATCTCTGATATATCAAACGAAAAACTAACTGACTTATTTGTTTCAATACAAAAGTTTTCTACAGTTAGTATTTACCAAGAAAAAATCATAAGTCGACTTAAGAATAACCTCGCTGTGACAAACTAACAAAGCTTCAGCGAGAAAGTAGGGGATATACTATTTTTACGGCTTTTGCTCATCATAAAAAAGCCACCTACCTATGCATGAAAAGTCATAGCAAGAATAAATGGCTCTTTATTAAAATGTTTTTTGGACTGAGCTTATTTTATTACACTTTTCCAATGCTCAAATCAGGCATTAAATTGAGCCTGTTATGGATAGCATGATGGATGAAAGATAACTTAGTTCGCACCGCTTGAGTAAGTACAAATGGGTAGGCATCGGCAAGTCCCATGCTGCGATTTAGTGAATTTAGAATGATCGAAAATTCCATCCAAGTATCTAAAATAGCATCAATCGATGTTTGTGAATTAAAGTAATAAGCACTTTGTGGCAATCGAAGCTCGTCTGCTTCATCTAATTCAAACTCATTACCCGTTGTTGAGCCTGTAATTGAAAAGTTTTTGGCTGTTTCTAAAGTATCGATAATATGCATGTAATGCGCCCATGTTTCTGCCCAGTCTTCATAAGGGTGCATAGTAGCGTATTCACTAATAAAGGTTTCATGCCAGTTAGCTGGCGCACCTTGCTTGTAATGAGTATCGAGCGCTTGCTGGTAATCTAATTCGTCATCACCAAAATATTGCTTACATAAAGTATGTTTTTTTGGTGAATTTGCGATTAGTTGATCAAAATAATAATGACCAAGTTCATGGCGAAAATGACCAAGTAAAGTCCGATAACGCTCACCCATTGCTATTTTAGCTTGAGAGCGTGCTACGTCGTCTGCTTCAGCTAGGTTTATAGTGATATGCCCGCAATCGTGTCCTGTAAATACAACGTCCTGACCTATAATAGGGCTTACAAAGTGATCGCTTACGTTACGGTCTGCTATAAAATCGAAGCTTAATCCGCTTTCAGGTTCTTGAATCGTTGTATTTAAAGGGAGTGATAATGATTTTAATGTATACAAAGCGCGACGTTTTGCTGTCTCCATTTTTTTCCATAATGGAATATGTTCAACAATACTTAAATCGGGCACCGTTTCATTAAAGCGGCACGAAAAACACAGCACTTCGTCTTTATCGGCAACAGGTATAAATGTGTCTAAATTAACCATACCATTGCATACGTGATACTGAGCGTTGTTATCACATTTTTTATAAAAAACGTCAGGCGCTTCTGCTTTGTAAAATAACCCCGATTGCTCATCAATTTCATAGGGTTCAACTTGATCGAAATCGTCATCAATACCCACGGTTCTGCCGCAAGCCAAACAATGGCTGCTTTCAAAAAATAAAATAAGTTGATCTGTGCAATTACATTTAAATGTTTTCATATGTTACCGAATAAAAAAGAGACCGTATAAACCACTTTTATTTAGCGTTATGCTATTGGAGGATAGTGGTTAAATCCTTTTTAAAAGTTCAGACTTTTTAATATTAAATTCATCATCACTCAACGCATTTGAATCGCGTAGTTGTGCTAACTTTTCAATAATTTGAAGTGTTTCGTCTACCGAGTATTGCCCCATTGTATTATTAACAGGTGCTTCAATTTGGCTAGGCGTTAATGATGCAAAATTGGGCTGCGTTACTTGCTGTGTAAAGTCTTTTTGTGGTTCTGGAGGCGTTGGCGCTTGTCCTGAAATTAATGGCAGGGTATTTACATTAATCGTCCCCCACTGGCTGTTAAATGTAAGAGAGGTATTATTGCCTTGCTGTTGGCTTACACCACCAATATTGTGATCTAACGTGTCGTATACGCTCACTTGCCCATTTAATTCAACGGCTAAGCGATTAGGGAATATAGCGTAACGAATATTATTTTGTGCACCACTGCTAAACGGGCTGCCTAGATTACCTGGCCACCACTGATTGCTACCAGGCGTTCCTGCAGGAATAACCGGAAATATTTGGTTATTGCTCAATATATTAGCAAGTTCGTTGCACAAGTTATCAACGGTTGATTTTAAGCCGTTGTTAAACATGTCGCCAACCATTGTCATTCCGCCGCGCATCCATTGACCAGAACCACCAAGCTCTGGGCAATTAAACTGTGCCATTGAGCAACCGCCGTTATTAACGCTAACTAACATGTGTATTACTGCATCGTGACTGAGGTTATAACGAGATGCTATACCATTAACTAAGTTTTCACCGACATCTGTTAGCTTTTGCATAAGAGAATATCCTATTAGGTAGATTGGGTTGATTTAAAAAATCTGAAAATACGCCAGGGCTGCATTACCTTTAGCTTTGATGATAATGAAAAATTAACAGGTTAGTGAGATGTGCTGGTCTTTCAAATTGAACGAGTTCTGTTTTGTCTGAAATTAAAACACACCACTGCAAAACTAATCTTTAAAACAAGCATCTATGTATTATAAGTTGCTTGTTTTATCTCATCGAGATTGTTAGTTTTACTGTAACGTAAGCGGTTAAAAATCGATCTAGTATAGCACCGTTACTTACTTTAACAGCAGCTTTATTGTGAACTATTTCTTACTATTTAATGATTATTTTTAATGATTTTTAAACTCTAAATAAATACTTTTAATTATAACCGTTTAGCGTTATAAATAACGGAGTAAGTATTTTGAAAAATTAACTTTATTTGTTTTATTTCAATATTTTAAATTAATTAGCTTTAATTGTAAGTTATTTTAAAGCACTATTTTGGTGCATTTTCTGCACCATTAAAAATCTAAAATTGATGGTTTAAATTACACTAAGTTTACTACTTATTGAATTGGTGTGTTTTTCCTATTAATTAGGTCAAAACCTTTATGCATAACGTTGCTTTGTGCAATAGCCGCGAGTGGATGAACAGTACTACTTTAGTAAGTCTTTTGGTATAAAAATTGCACAAGCGAGTTAGGTCAAGCAATATTTTTAGCGTTATATTGTGGCCATATATTATTAAAGGGGAATTAATAGATGACAATTACAGTTGGGATTTCGCACCATACTCAGTATAAATACGACCGGTCAGTTAATATGGGACCGCATATATTCCGCTTACGTCCCGCGCCACATAGCCGTACTAAAATTAAAAGCTATTCTTTAAAAATAGTACCAGAAGATCATTATATAAATTGGCAACAAGACCCTTTTGGTAATTACCAAGCAAGGGTGGTTTTTAACAAACCAACCACCGAATTTAGTTTTACGGTCGATTTGGTCGCCGAATTAACGGTTATTAATCCTTTTGATTTCTTTTTAGAAGATTATGCCGAAAACTTCCCATTTGTTTACGATGCTATTTCAAAGTCAGAGCTCGCTCCTTATTTAAAAAAACGCAAAGCCAGTCCAAAATTTAAAGAGTTAATTGAATCTTTAAACCCTAAAGAGCCGCTTAGAAGCGTTGATTTTTTAGTCGCTGTTAATCAAGCTATTTATGAGTTAGTTGGTTATGGCATTCGTTTAGAACCTGGCGTACAAACACCGAACGAAACAATAAGTAAAAAAACAGGTTCGTGTCGTGATTCTGCTTGGTTGTTAGTACAACTGTTTCGTCATTTAGGGTTGGCATCTCGATTTGTATCGGGCTACTTAGTACAGCTAACATCAGATCAAAAATCATTAGATGGTCCAAGTGGTCCAGAAGAAGACTTTACCGATTTGCATGCATGGACCGAAGTGTATATTCCTGGTGCAGGGTGGATAGGGCTTGATCCTACCTCGGGTTTATTTGCCGGTGAAGGGCATATTCCATTGGCATGTACGCCAGAGCCAAGCTCGGCGGCGCCGGTTACAGGCGGTATAGATGACTGTAAATCGGAGTTTAGCTTTTATAACAAAGTAACGCGAGTACACGAAGACCCACGTGTAACTAAGCCATATTCTGAGGCGCAGTGGGCGGCAATTAATCGCTTAGGTCAGCACGTTGATAATGTTTACAATGAAGAAAACATCCATTTAACCATGGGCGGCGAACCTACGTTTATTTCTATTGACGATATGGAACATCCTCAGTGGAACACTGATGCCGATGGTAAAGAAAAAAGAATATTAGCTCAAAATTTATTTGTAGAAATGAATAAAGTATACACAAAAGGTGGCTTTACTCATTACGGACAAGGTAAATGGTATCCGGGTGAGCCATTACCACGTTGGCAATATGCGTGCTATTGGCGCAAAGATGGTGAGCCTTTATGGCAAGATGCTGCACTATTAGCCGATCCTAATAAAGATTATAAATTTGATCATACCGATACTAAAAAGTTTGCTGATAAACTGTGTGACTCACTTGGTCTTGAAACCAAGGCACTTACTACGGCTTATGAAGATATTTTATATCACATGTGGCAAGAAGCTTCATTACCTACCGAAATAAAGCCTGATCAACCAGAACTTCTTCATGCAATGAGCCGAAAAGGCTTTTTAGCTAAAATGGATAAAGGCATAGAAAAGCCTGTTGGCTATGTTCTACCTTTAAAATGGAACGATAGTAAAAACTGTTGGCAGTCGTGTACGTGGGAGTTTAAACGGGGTCATTGTTTTTTATTACCGGGTGAATCACCACTTGGTTATCGCCTACCTTTAGACAGCCTTGAGTGGAGCGGCAATATTATTGACCGCGACCCGTTTGATATTCCAGAAAATTTTACCAAAGCTAAAAAGCTTAAAAAGGGCTTTATTGGTAAAGAAATGGTTAAAACTGCGCTTGTAATGGAAGTGAGAGAGGGGCGTTTATATATATTTATGCCACCAACAAGTCATTTTGAACATTACATGGGTTTAATAAGTAGTATAGAGAGTGTAGCAAAAGAACTTAAAATGCCGCTTGTTATTGAAGGCTATAGCCCACCTAAAGATAGCCGCGTAGAAAAA
Organism: Pseudoalteromonas sp. c7(2019); assembly: GCF_011378625.1. Lineage (NCBI taxonomy): Bacteria > Pseudomonadati > Pseudomonadota > Gammaproteobacteria > Alteromonadales > Pseudoalteromonadaceae > Pseudoalteromonas > Pseudoalteromonas sp. c7(2019). The sequence goes on from NZ_WTKS01000010.1 coordinate 57,344, forward strand.
TACGCTGTAACGCCAGATCCAGGTGTTATTGAAGTAAACATTCATCCTTCAACATCGTGGGATCAATTAGTCAGTCGAACTACAACGTTATACGGTTTAGCAAAAGAATGCCGATTAGGTACTGATAAGTTTATGGCAGATGGTCGCCATACTGGTACTGGTGGTGGTAACCACGTAACGCTTGGTGGCGAAACACCTGAGCAAAGCCCATTTTTACGCAGACCTGATATTTTAAGAAGTTTTATTACCTATTGGCAGCATCATCCTGGTTTGTCGTATTTATTTTCGGGGCTTTTTATTGGTCCTACAAGCCAAGCGCCGCGAGTGGATGAAGCCCGTGATGAAGTTTTATACGAGTTAGAAATTGCCTTTTCGCATATGCCCGAAGGTGAGGTGCCTGAACCTTGGTTAGTTGATAGGTTACTTCGTAATTTATTGGTGGATTTAACGGGTAATACACACAGAGCAGAATTTTGTATAGATAAGCTCTATTCACCCGACTCAGCCACAGGTCGTTTAGGGATTGTAGAATTTAGAGGCTTTGAAATGCCTCCACATTCACAAATGAGCTTAGTGCAAATGCTACTGTTGCGTACTTTACTTGCTTGGTTTTGGAAAAAACCTTACCACAAGCCATTAATACGTTGGGGTACAGAGTTACACGACAAGTTTTTATTACCACAATATGTAGAAAACGATTTAGCTGAAGTAAGCCGCGATTTACAACAAGCAGGTTTTCAATTTCAGTTAAGTTGGTTAAATCCATTTTTTGAATTTAGGTTTCCGGTATGTGGAACGCGAGAACTTGATAACGTTACACTTGAGCTTAGAACCGCAATCGAGCCTTGGCATGTACTAGGCGAAGAGGCAAGTGCGTCGGGTACGGCGCGCTATGTAGATTCGTCATTAGAAAGAGTGCAAATAAAAGTACAAGGAACAATGAGCGATCGCTATGTTGTAACGTGTAATGGTCGAAGAGTGCCGCTTAAACCGGTTAAAGGTAAAGCAAAAGATGAAATGGTCGCGGGTATACGATACAGAGCTTGGCAACCACCTACAGCGCTTCACCCAACTATTGGCGTACATGCTCCATTAGTTTTTGATTTAATCGATACGTGGGAAGGACGTTCAGTTGGAGGCTTTGTATATCATGTGAGCCATGCTGGTGGGCGTAATCCTGAAACGCTACCGGTTAATGCATTTGAAGCAGAAGGGCGCAGAGTCGCAAGATTTTGGGAGCATGGGCATACACCGTCCTTACTTGCATCAGCAGAACCAAGCTGGAGCCCATCGGCGGTTACGCATAGTTTTCAGTCGGCGCAAAGCGCAAGTGAATACGTAGTACCAGATGAAGAAAGTAGTAATCCTGATTATCCAAATACCTTGGATTTACGCAGGCAGCCTAACTTTAAATAATAATTGATAGTTGTGTCATTCCACTTTGAAATTATTTAAAGTGGAATGACTAAATACTTTTAAAGCATCATTATGAACACGGCTATTTACTATAAATTGGAGCGCTTTCAGCTTGTATATTAACAATAACGCGATGCCGGAATTGCCTGAGTGGTTGTCTTTATATCTTGATAAATCACATGGACATGATGAACTAGCAAACCACAGTGGTTTAAACCCAGAACATTGGGATACTTTATTTAAGCGCTTAGCTAGCCTAACAGCAGATGATGTTAGTAGCCGCGCTACAGAAATTAGTCAATTACTACAAAATGGCAATATTAAAAATGAAAGTAATAAGCAATGGCACTTCGACCCGTTGCCGTTTATGTTATCAAAAGCTGATTGGACGTTGCTTGAAGAGGGAATAAAACAAAGAACCCTTTTATTAAATAAAATTCAGCAAGATATTTACGGTGATCAAACTCTATTAGTTGATGGTCACATTCCTGCAAAGCAGCTTTTTCAAGACCCTAATTACTTACGCGAAGGTTTTAGCTTACCTAGTAACGAATTAACACTTTTTTTTACTGCATTAGATGTTTACCGCACGCCTACAGGCGAATTTAAAGTATTAAGCGATCATTGCCAGTGCCCGTTAGGCTTAGGGCTATTAATTAAAAGCCGTATTATTGCAAGGCGTGTAATGGCTGAAGAATTTGCAGAATGTAATGTTCAGCAAATTAAAGAATTTTTAAATCTATTCCAAGAGGGTATTAATGAATATACCCACTATATGGATGACCCACGAATTGTAATTCTAACCCAAGGAATTGATGACCCTAACTACAACGAGCATGCATTTCTATCTACCTACTTTGGTTATACATTAGTACAAAGCGCTGACTTAACCGTGCGTGGTGGTGACGTATGTTTAAAATCGTTACAAGGCTTGGGTAAGATTAATGTCATTTTACGCTGGGTTTCTGATCGTTGTATTGATTCTTTAGAGCAAACTGAATATTCACTTCATGGTATTCCGGGCTTATTACAATCGGTACGACAAGGGTCGGTTAAGGTTTTAAACCCGTTTGGTAGCGGTGTGCTCTCGTCACCTTCAATAAAGTGCAACTTAGAAAATTTATCGCAGCAAATTTTAAAACAACCGCTGTTGTTAGGTGAGCCAAATTACTTAAGTGTAAAAGAAGCGCAAGCCGTTGATTGGAATAACCTCGAACTACTATCTGCTATAGACCCTACACTTAAGTTAGATGGAGTGTTGGACGAGCAAGAAATAAAGCTACTTATTAGCAAAGAACCTGATAATTATTTTTTCCAAGAAAAACCTTCTTTTAGCAGTGCACCATTTTGGCATGACGGGCAATTAATCTCCAAGCCAGTGGTGTTTAGGTGTTATGCATTAACCACAGAAAATGGTGTAGAAGTACTTCCTTCAGCACTGTGCTTTTCAAACGAAAAAAGTAACAACCCAAGAGTATCTGGTTGGATCAAAGATACATGGATAAATACAGCAGATAGAGTTGATTTAGGCGAGCATAATCCACCGGTGCCAATTAGAAAAAGAATGGATGTAACGCTACTCGAAGGGGTTATTTCGAGCCGTACGGCTGAGCACCTTTTTTGGTTGGGTCGATACTTAGAACGCTGCGAAAACACCATACGTATTTTGCGTATTTTTATAGACAAGTACACCGAGTTTTCTGTTTACCCAGATTCAATACGAAAAAGTATAGTTGCACGGCTTTCAAATGCTATTAAGTCGCAATATATTGTTTATCCATATGTAGAACCTGATTTAAAACTAGATGGCATTGATGTAAACCTGTCGAAAGAAACCGCTTTTCAACTGCTTGCAGACGAGCAATGCGCTGGCAGTATTATTAATACATTAAAATATATTGCGAATGCGTCGGTGCAAATTCAAGAATTACTGTCCCATGATAGTCGCCGAATAATTGATGATATTAGTGAGCAAATTAAGATATTTAAAAATGTAAATATTAATATTCCAACGCGTGCAATGCAAAGCAGCCTAGATAGAGTTATAGGCTCAATTATGGCTTTTAATGGCTCGATTACAGATTGTATGCCAAATAGTAACGGCTGGTTTTTACTCGAAATGGGTAGAAGAGTAGAGCGTAGCTTACAAATTACATCACTAAGTGCGGCTTTATTAACCAAAGAGTTAGACGAGCCCGAAGAGCTTGGCTTACTTGAAGCCGTGCTAAGTTGCCAAGTTAGTTTAGTTACGCATAAGCGCCGATACAGAATGTATCAAACCATTGGTACAGGGCTTGAGTTATTACTTTTAGATGCTGAATACCCACGTTCTTTATTATTTCAGTTAGAGGAAATTAATAAGTTGTGTAAGCATTTACCCACAAAACGCAGACAAGGCGTAATTGCGGCACACGAAAAAGCAATTTTACTGTCTAAAACAAGTTGTTATGTAACTGAGAAAGATTACCTACAAAAAAGTGAAAATGGACAACGTAACCAGTTAATCGAATTTAACCATAATACGCGTATGAACTTAGATACATTTTGTGATGTATTATTACTACAGTATTTTTCTCATACCCAAACGGCAAATAAATTGAACTGGACTAATATTGAGCAAGCTCAATCGTGAAATATAAAATAAAGCACTCGACTACATACAACTATTCAGACTTTGTTAGTTTGTGTCAAAACCAAGCGCGATTAACGCCAAAAACGAATCGCGGGCAAATATGCCACAGTAGTCGTGTAGAAATTGAACCTACACCGACTTACTTACAAACATTTACTGATTATTTTAATAATCAGGTAACAGCGTTTGAAATAGCAATACAGCATAAAAAACTTAAAGTAACGATGATCAGCGAGGTAGAACTGTTAGTCGGCGCTAATAGTAATTTAGAGAGCGTTGATATTGCTTGGCGAAAAGTACGTGATTTATTGGTTAAACCAAATACAGCGGAATTATTAAAAACGTCTGAATTTGTACTACCTTCACAGCTTATTCCAATAGATAAAGGAATTAAGGAATACGCATTAATTTCGTTTGATGCACACAAAAATATAATTTCTGCATGCAAAGATTTAATGGCACGGATTTTTCATGAATTTCATTATGATCCTGGTTTTACAACAATTAGTACGCCTTTGAGCACTGTTTTTGCACAAAAAAGGGGCGTTTGCCAAGACTTTGCACACTTTGCGCTTGCATGCTTACGCAGCGTGGGGTTAGCAGGTCGATACGTAAGTGGGTACATAGAAACCATGCCGCCAGAAGGCGAAGAAAAGCTAGAAGGTGCAGATGCAACTCATGCATGGTTTGCGGTATTTGTGCCAAACTTTGGTTGGGTTGATTTTGATCCAACAAATAATGTTTTACCACGCGATCAGCATATTACTCTAGCCGTAGGGCGAGACTTTTCTGACGTAACTCCTTTAAAAGGAGTGGTATTTGGTGGCGGTAGTCAATTGCTTGATGTAGCGGTTGATATGATTCGAATGGAATAGCAGTTTAACTACGTCATATATGATGATGGATAAGGTGAAAGAGTGTATGAAAATTGATTGGAAAGCGTACCAAACAAAAGGTTTCTTTGATGAATTAATTGATGCACAAGGAAACGTTAGATCGCATGGAACACAATTAGCACAATTTTTTGCTAATTTATCAGCAGAAGAATTAGTAAAAGCCAGAGCGGTTGCTGATTTAGCAATTAAAGAAATGGGTATTACTTTCACGGTTTACAACGAAGGTAATATGATAGATAGAGCCTGGCCGTTTGATATTATTCCTCGTACAATTGGTAAAAAAGAATGGCAAAGCGTAGAGGTTGGTTTAAAGCAACGTGTTGAAGCGCTTAACCTTTTTATAGATGATTTATACCACGACCAAAAAATAATAAAAGATGGTGTTTTTCCAAAAGGGTTACTAGAAAAATCAGTTAACTTTCGCCAGCAATGCGTGGGAATAAACCCGCCAAATAAGATATGGGCGCATATTTGTGGCTCAGATTTAGTACGCGATGGTAGCGGTACAATGTATGTGCTTGAGGATAACCTGCGTGTTCCTTCTGGTGTATCTTATATGCTTGAAAATCGCTCTGTAATGAAGCGTGTATTCCCTGAATTATTTGAGCAAGTGTCGATTTTACCTGTTGATGATTACCCTTCACAATTATTTGATATGCTAGCGGCAATGTCGCCTCGTCCACAAGATAAACCAGAAGTCGTGGTACTTACTCCTGGTGTGTTTAACTCCGCTTATTTTGAGCATTGTTACCTTGCCCAAGAAATGGGTTGCGAACTGGTAGAAGGGCGCGATTTAGTTGTTGAAAAAGATGACTGTGTATACATGAGAACAATCACAGGGCTACAACGAGTTGATGTTATTTATCGTCGTATAGATGATTTGTTTTTAGACCCAGAAGCCTTTTTACCAGAATCCCAACTTGGCGTTCCTGGATTAATGCGTGCTTGGTCTAAAGGTAATGTTGCTTTGGTTAATGCACCAGGCGCAGGCGTTGCTGATGACAAAGTAGTTTACGCTTACGTACCTGAGATGATTAAGTACTACTTAGGCGAGGAAGCTAAGCTTGCTAATGTCCCAACGTTCAAATGTTTAGACCCGAAAGAATGCGACCATGTGATTAAAAATATCGATAAGCTTGTTGTTAAACCAGCAAATGAATCTGGTGGATATGGATTATTAATTGGACCTAAATCGACTAAAAAAGAACAAGAAGCGTGTATTGCTCAAATTAAAGCGGACCCACGAAACTGGGTAGCTCAACCAACATTAGATTTATCAACAGTACCAACATTTGATGGTAATAAACCAGATGGTCGACATACCGATTTAAGACCGTTTATTTTATCATCAGGTAAAGATACGCAAGTTACCACTGGCGGATTAACGCGTGTTGCTATGGTTAAAGGCTCTTTGGTGGTTAATTCATCACAAGGTGGTGGCAGTAAAGATACTTGGATTGTTGACGAAGAGGCTAAATAATATGTTATCAAGAGTAGGCGAAACTTTATATTGGGTATCTCGATACATTGAGCGTGCGGAAAATGTAGCTCGTTTAATCAACGTTAACAATTTACTGATGATGGACTTACCCAAAGGCGTATGTACCGGCTGGGAGCCATTAATTGATATTATTGGTGTGCGTAAAGCGTATTCAGAAAACCATACTGATTTTACTGAACAAAAAGCATTAAGGTATTTACTTGTTGGTAGTGATAACAGCTCGTCAATTTTAAACTCTATTACTTCGGCACGAGAAAGCGCGCGTACAATCCGCGATGTAATACCTCGAGATGTATGGGAAGAAATTAACTCTCTTTATTATTATGTAAAAGATAATCAAAAAGAAGGGATAACAAAGCGCGGACGTTTTGATTATTTAAAAAAGATTATAGATTCAGCCCATCAAATATTTGGGGCGTTAGATGCCACAATTAATCATGATCAGGGCTATGTTTTTATCCGCTTTGGTTCGATTATAGAGCGCGCAGACATGACATCGCGAATTTTAGATATTCGCTCTGCTACGTTAATTACTAATGAAGAAGAAGTGAAGCCGTTTGATAATATTCAGTGGATCAGCTTATTGCGCTCATTAAGTGCTTATCAAATGTATCGCCAAGAAATGGGCGTTAGAGTACAGCGTGCAGATGTAATAGAATTTGTGATGCACAGCAAAGTATTCCCACGATCTATTTTATTTTGTATGAATGAATTAAAAGCATTGGTTTTACCTTTGCCAAACTCAACAGAAATTATTAAATCAATTGATAATGCAATTGTTGAGTTAGAAAATAAAGACGTACGAGTACTTAAAAATGGTCTGTTGCATGACTTTATCGATGAAATACAAATAGACTTAGCTGGAATACATAACGGACTAGCCGAGACGTATTTTTTAAAGCAAGCAGAATAATAAAAGCTGTATATTGTGAAATGACTGCTTAGGGCGTGTTGAACTTTGGTGGTTGAATTTGCAGCAGTATGTTTGGTTTTTAGGCAAGGCAGAGCCTATGTAGTGTGGTTATTCCCCATTAATGGGCGATAACGCAGCATAAAGACCAAACATGCGCTGCCCTCTGGGTTCTTTCTAGGGACGATTAACTCTTTGTTGCTCGGTTTTTACTTAGCCCACTAGGTTACAAACCTCGCGCCGCGATTTAATCGCCCCTAGATTGAATAAATTTCAATCCACAAAGATAAACACGCCCTAGTCTTGAGCGGTCATTTTTTTGCTTAAATTTATTTATAATAATTTTAAAACCTGCATAATTAATCTTTACTTCCTCATCCGTTGGTATCGCAATGAAAATCATCTCGACTAATATCTCTAAAATTAAAACTCTTATTCATAATGGTAAAGAGGTGAAAACGGGAATATTCAAAACCCCAACTAACGAACCTGTTGTTATTGAAAAACTAAACATTATAGGTGACGAGCAAGCTGATTTAGTTAATCACGGCGGGGTAGATAAAGCGGTATATGCTTTTTCGCACAATCATTATGAGTATTGGAAACAAACCCTCGAGAATGATGATTTAGCAGTAGGTGCCTTTGGCGAAAACTTCACGATTTCTGACCTTAATGAAGCGAATATACACATAGGTGACCATATTCGAATTGGTACTGCACTGCTTGAAGTAAGCCAGCCTCGTGTACCCTGTTTTAAACTCGCTATCGCCCTTAATAATAAAAACAGCCTTAAATTGTTTACGCAGCATTACTGCACTGGCGTTTATTTTAGGGTACTAGAGCAAGGCGTTGCAAAAACGGGTGATAGTGTTGTTATCGAGAAGAAAGCCTCGCACGACATATCAGTTAAAAAACTGTTCCAGGCATTTTTTGATAAAAAATACGTAGGTTATGAAGACATACTTTTAGAAGCATTAACTTTGCCAGAGCTTGCTGTAGAGTGGCAAGAAAAGCTAAAGAAGAAGCTTGCTATTAAAAGTGAATAAAGCAGTTTAAAACTGTTTTATTCCCGCGCTATCATTCTTTAAAAAGTGTTGCTGCAACCTATTTATTAAACTTTGAAGAACAGGTCCTGTTGATTGGCTTCTTGAAACAACGCATCCCACAGGAGTAAGCCAACCGCCTTGTTCATGAGTAACGGGTAGCGTTACCACTTCAGCTTGGTTTATATACCTCTTAATAGCAAGCTCGGGTACAAGCGCCCAACCAATACCCTGAACTACTAAGTCGATAAGGGTTTGATGTATATTTGCGTACCAAATTCTAGAGCTAATTGCGTAGCTAAACCATAACTCTTTTTGGCTAAGGCTGCGATGAACACATTGCCTATGGGCTTTTAAATCATTGCTTGTTACAGCCTTTAGCTTTGCAAGCGGGTGTTCTGGTGATGAAATCGTTAAAAATCGAGCTTGACCTAATAGAAAAAAATCCATATCAACTTTTAGTTCCCCATCACTATAAATGATACCTACTTGTGCTTTTCCTATTTTTACTAAGTTTTCTACATCGTCAGTTGTTGTCGATATTATTTCGAAATTAGTAATCGGGAACTGATCAGCAAGTGGGGCAATCACTTTTAAAATATCTTGATTATTTAGGCTTTCATCAATAGCTATAATTACCTCATGCTCATAATTTTTTGCTAATGCATCCACTTTTTGGTCAAAATATTTTTGCTGATGAAGTATAGAGTATGCGACAGGTAACAATGCCTTGCCGCTAATCGTTAAGCTGGGTATATTTTTATTACGCGTAAACAATGTTTGATTAATCGCTATTTCAAGATTAGAAATAGCTTGGCTAATTCCCGATTGTGCACGGTTAAGCTTTCGGGCTGTTGCCGAAAAAGATCCTGTTTCTACCACGGTTACAAAAATTTTTAGTTGCTCAAAACTATACATATCATTCAACTTAAAGGTGAGTACTTATTTGCTCATCTTATCACTAAAGGTGATGGCTACTAACTTTGCAAATAATTAAATTATGTCACTATTATTTTCTTTAATTATTTGGCGTAAAAGGGGTTAATTATGGATGCAAAAATGGGGTCGCTAGAGAGGATGTTTCAGGCTGTTTTGTTTGAAGTATTAGCGGTAACGCTGTCGATTATTGGTTTGGCTGTATTTACAGAGCATGCAATATCGGCTTTATCTGGCACTATGATTATAATTGCAACGATTGCGATGTGTTGGAATTTTGTTTTTAATTGGTTTTTTGACAAAGTAGCTACCGGTGCAAAAGAGCAACGTTCTGTATTATTCCGTATTTTTCACGTAATTTTATTTCAAGGCGGGTTACTTGTTTTTACTATTCCCGTAATGGCGAGCATTTTAAACGTAGGCTTATGGGAAGCATTAATAATGGATATCGGCGTAACTTTTTTTATAACCCTTTACGCTTTTACTTTTAACCTAGTGTACGACCACACACGAGCCTATATTTTTCATTCAAAAAATGCTGCATGTTAATACACTTTTTAAATATGGGATGACTTAACAAAGTTTTGTATTTAGCTGCTGATGTATTTGCCAATGCACCAGCACTTTTAGAGGCGTAATATTACCCAAGTTTGCTTTATAGTGGCAAAAAACTAATAAAGGATCTTTTTATTAAAAGTGAATAAAGCTAAATATCAATTGTTATTTATAGAAGAGCTAGTAAAAAAGATAAAATCTGCTATACCTAAGGTTATAAATACTATCATTATTATAGTGTTATTTAAAAATTGTTGGGTTAGTAGCTAAAATAGGTGTCGTATATGAATATCTCAAGAAAACTGATGCTTATTGTAGTATTAACTGCAGCAGAGATAAGTATTACTGTCTACTCAGCTTTTGAAATAGCTAAAGGAGCTAAGTTTCATCAACTTAACTTTCTTCATTTAAAGTATACACATCAACTTACCAAGTCAGTTAAAAAAATAGAAAATGATATCCCCATAGATATAAATACCATTGAGTCGGATATATTGTTAATTAGGCAGCAACCAATTGAATGTATTGAACAAATAAACCCGTTAAATTATGCTGTTATGAAGGTTATTAACACAGAACATACATTAACAATCTGTGAAAACGATATTGAAATTGCTGATAAAGCCTTATTGTCAGTTAATCAGTATAAAAAGGGGGAACTTAGTAGAGACGCTTTTTTACTAAATCTTAATACTTCGCTAAGTGGCTTTAATAAAAACACGGAGCTGTTTGAGGAACCAATTAGAAAAACAGTATCGTTTATACTAATGACGTTAATTCCACTTGTTATAATCATATCTTTTTTTAATATTCTTTTTATAAGTTATCTTTCTCGCACAATATCGAGCTCTATTCGAAATCTAACTCTACTTTTATCAAGTAAGCCCGAAAACAATATTAATCTAGACGATGAACTTGATATAAAAACGTCGGGTGAATTAAAAGCACTCGTTATCGCGGCCAGACAGCGAATTAAAAATGATCTTTTAAATATTGAAAACAGTATTGAACTCAAAGAGATTATAAACAGCCAGACAGCTTCCCTGCAGCAAGCAAATGATGAGCTTGCCCAGTTTGCTTATCGGGCTTCCCATGACCTGAAGTCACCGCTGTCAGGGGCTAAATCCTTAGCGCATTTTGTTATTGAAGATATAAAAGCGGGAGACACAGAGGAAGCAAGCCGAAATGCACTGGTTATTTATCAACAAATGGAAAAGTTAGAAACACTTGTTGTTGATATTTTATTGTTAGCCAAAGCTGAAATTGGTAATGAGGATAAAGATTTAATTGACTTTAGTCAGTTAATTATTGATATGAAAGAACGACTGTCTTGGCTCATGAAAGATAACCCTTGTACGCTCGAAACAACAATTAATTTATCAGTACCTATAAGGTCGGAAAAAGCGCGTTTTGCTCAAATTATTGAAAACTTAATTTCAAACGGGTTGAAGTATTACGATAGAAATAAAGACTCGCCTTATGTCCGCTGTGATATTTTTAATGAGCAAGAGACGTTTTTTATTACTGTTACAGATAACGGAATGGGAATACCACAAAAGCATCAAAGTGAAGTGTTTGATATGTTTAAGCGATTTCATGCACAGACAAGTACGGGGTCTGGTTTAGGGATGGCGCTGGTTAAAAAACATATTGAGTATTTAAATGGTGAAGTATCACTGCAAAGCTCTGATGAAGGTACGACGTTTAAAATAATAATACCAATGGATAAGCTAACATGACAAAAATTAAACCCCCTATATTAATTGTCGATGACAATGAAGTTGACCGGTATATTCTTAAAAGATTAATTAAAGAGGCTGAATTAGATCTTACAATTTTTGAAAAAAAAGATGGCCAGGAAGCATTAGAATTTCTAGAAAATTATGAAGCTAACAGAAAAGAGTACCCTGATGGATTTCCTCCAATACTCATATTTTTGGACATCAATATGCCAAGAGTCAATGGTATTCAGTTTTTAGAAGAGTTTTCTAAACTGAGGAAGATGATAGAAATCAGCTCTTGTGTGGTTATGATGTTTAGCTCATCAGAAAGAGAAGAAGAAAAAAAGATTATAATGTCACACGATTTTGTTAAAGGTTACCTTGTAAAAGGAAGCTTTCAGGCAGCAGAGTTAAAAGAAAAAGTATTGGCTGTCATCGGTCAGCATTTGAAAAAACACAGCTGATTTGCATGTGTTTTAGGTTTTAACCCGCTAGGCTGTGCCAATTGGAGAGCCTTTAGTTTGAGTATGTGGCACAAACCAAAGGTTTTTAGCTTAAGGTTACACAGGTGTTTGATTTAAGCTTCAATTTTACAAAGGCTCAAAATAACCTATTTATTAAAGGCTTATTTTTTTACTATAGTCATCGAGCAGCAAATTAATTTCGTTTACAGGCATAGGCTTTGAAAAGAGAAAACCTTGCAAGTAGTCTATATTTAATTTTTTACACAGCTGATGCTGGGTTTCAGTTTCGATTCCTTCAGCTACCACAGAAAAATCTAGTTTCTTCAGCATTAAAGATAAGCTCTCGATTATTTTTAATCGCTTATTATTTTCTCCACCTAACGATTGCATGCTTTTGTCTAATTTTACTATATCAATAGGGTAGGAAATAAGGTGAGATATGGATGAATAACCCATACCAAAATCGTCCAAAGCAATCCTAAACCCTTTATTAGACAGAGAAGTTAATATCTCAATCACTTCTTTACTGTTTTCCATAAAAGCTGTTTCTGTTATTTCCAGAATAATACTACTGGTTTTTAAATTGTATTTTTCGACCGTCTCTAATAGATACGTTTGTAAAACTTCTCTTTGCAGCTGTATCGGTGAAATATTAATAGATAGAGTTAACGGCGTTTGATAGTCTTTCTGCCACAAAGATAACTGCTTTAAAGCGCTCGCAATTATCCATTTTCCAAGAGGGGCTATTAATCGGCACTCTTCAGCAATAGGAATAAACTCATCGGGGGTATAATTAACGGTTGTATCTGGCCAACGGATAAGGGCTTCGACACCTGTCATTATTTGTGTTTTTGAACAATAAACAGGTTGATAAAATAGCCTAAAGTTTTTTTCCTCTATATGCTCTTTTATACTATTTTGAATATCTACCCGACGACTAAATTCATATTGATATTGTTCTTTGTAAAAGCTTATTCTACTTTTACCACTTTGCTTTGAGCGATACATTGCAATATCAGCACATTTTAGCAGTTCATGAGATTCAGTAGCATCATTTGGGTATATGGCGCTTCCAATGCTAACACTGCAATTTAAAGTTCTGCCTTCATGCAAAAAGGGTTTAGAAACTTCTGCTAAAATTCTATTTGCTATCATACCTATTTGATTAATATTGCAAATTCCACCTATTATAACTGCAAATTCATCGCCTCCTAAGCGTGCAAATCCTTCATTTTGCCTCAGGCAACTATGAATCCTTTCTACTGTTTGTATTAAAATTTCGTCGCCGACACTATGCCCAAGCGTATCATTAATATTTTTGAAGTTATCTAAATCTAAAGCAAGTAATGCCACGCAGTTTTTAGCACGTTTATTGTTAGCTATCATTACTTTTAGTATTTCTTCAAAATGATATCGATTAGACAAACCAGTAAGCTGATCCCGTTCTGCCATATGCTTTACAGCAAGATAACTGTTGTGCATACGTTGTTCTGCCTCGAAGCGTTTTTTGGCATATATAAGCGCTTTATTTAAACTATCCCTCGTTATATCACCTTTTGGTAAAAAGTCTTGAGCGCCTGCTTCTATACACTCAATAGCCAAAGCTGAGTTCTCTGAGGAGCTAATCATGATAATTGCGGTGTTACCGAGTTTAGGCTTTGCACGCATTTCAATTAGCATTTCAATGCCATCTTCTTTAGGCATATTATAATCGAGTAGTATTATATCAAAGTGCGTGTCTTCAATGGCTTTCAAGCCCTCGGATACGCACGTTACCTCGGTAATGTCATGATGATGAGAGCCATCAGAAATAAGCATTTTTTTAATTAATTTGCGATCAACTAAGTCATCATCAACAATTAAAATATTCATAAGTTCCTTCTAAGAGCAGCATCTACATGATGCTCGTTTATAATTGATAATTTCATAGTTAAACTTTGGGCCAATAAATAGTGAATGTACTGCCAAGTTCCCCATCGGAGGCTACTTCAATTTTGCCCCCATAATTAATAATGAGCTTATTGGCAATACAGAGTCCAATGCCGCTCCCTTCAACATCATCTCGAGATTGCAATGTCTGAAATAACTTAAATATGAGTGAAAAATATTTAGGGTCAATTCCAGGGCCATTATCTGTTATCTCAATAATGTAATATTGATTAGAGGGGATAAGTGAAATATCGATAACCGGGTGCTCTTTATTGTTATGTTTTATTGCATTACTAATAAGATTTTGAAAAACAGTTTTAAAAGGGATCAGCGGTATATCGAGTACTTCGTTATTGGCGTGTATATCAACAGTGACAGCTTGTGGAACTTCTAAAATTTGTTCTATATCTTGGTAAATACTTTCTAAAGATATGTTTGCATGAGTTGAATCACAGCTATTTATTCTCGAGTAGCTTAGTAAATCTTCTAGCAGTACTTGCATTCTATTAGCCCGGCTGAGCACAAGCTGAAAGTTTTCTAGGTGCTCTTGAGGGAGTAAATCTTTACAGTCATCATAAATCCACTCTAATAAACGTTTTATAGCATTTAATGGTGACTTTAGATCGTGTGAAGCAATACTGGTAAATTCATCTAGTTCATCGCTCATTTTTTGTAATTTTTTGATTAGGCGATCTTTTTCAGTTTCGTCTTTTTTTAGCTCGCTAATTGTTGAGTGAAACTTAGAACTGTTTATTTTATCTAATGAATTTTTACGTTGGACTAACTGATTAACAAAGTTTTTTTGTAAACTATTTAAGATTAATTTTTCTTTTTCGGTAAGTAGTGAATCACTTGCTCGGTCAAATATAAACCATCCAAATTTAAGGTTTGAGGGCAAAATAATAGGTGATACCACTCTAAATATTTTAGGAGCATGCTCGATAATCGATTCATTAAAAACGTCATCAGATAGTTGCTCTTTAGCTACTGTTATTTTTGAACCTGATTTATATAGCTCGACAGCACGTTGAGGCAGGTTAGCAACAATAGAGAATGAGCTTGCATCAAAAATGTTTAAAATTAGCTCAGCAAAGCTTTTTAAGCTTGTTTGAATGTCATTATCAAGAGAAGTCGTTAATTGCTGCTCATCTATTAATGATACACCTTCTAAATAACTCTCTACATTGGGCATTCAAACTCCTACAACAGTATTAAATAAATATGCCTCATTAAAATGAGATGCAACAAATGATTAACTTATTGTAGTTGATTATTTTGAATGTGTTGAATTATTCACTTTATAAATTAACGCCAAATTAAAGCCTTACCTTATTATAGTCAGTAGCTTATGAATCTATTTTCTAATAAGGTAAAACTAAGTCTGATCGTGAAATTTATGACTGAATAAATAAGTATTATGTTGGGTAGTGTTCTTACTAAAGATCAACATGCCCAAGTAAAAACAGCATATTTAATCGCTCATTTGTATAATTGTTTGCGCTACGCTAAATAAGGTTTTATGCGTATCCATTGCTTGTTTTTGTAGCTGTTTATGGGCTTGCTCTTCAGTGAGCTTTAACTGCTCAATAAGTATGTACTTGGCTTGGTGAATTACCTTTTGCTCACTAATTACTTTTTTAGCATCAAGTAACGCTTGGTTTATTTGTTTAATATGCTGGCTTTGCTCGATAATTAAATCGTACATACTTTTATTACTATTGAGCTTATCGGCCGCTATGTTTTGGCTCACTTCTGGCTCTGGTTGCTTAACGGCTAATTGGCCAAAAGTAGGGGCTATGTGTTGCTCTACCATATTGTTAAGTACCTGCTTATTTGTATTTAAGCTACGTTGAGCACAGGCTATTTGCATTGCTGCGGTATCAATTAACTGATCTGCTATATTTTGTTCAATTTTGTGCATTATATCTATGCGCGTAGTGGTTACTTCGTACCATACTTCGCTCAGTTGTGAGAGCGGTTGAGCGTTCTCGTCATCGAGCTTTTGCAGTAAACTTCTAAGTTGCTCTACCTGATTATTAACCTGATGCGTTGTTAGTGTGCCAAAACATTTTAAAAGGTGCGCATCGGCGTACTCATTAAAAAAGTCAAAGCTGTGGTTTTGCTCTTGTACAAAATGCGCGAGTTGTTGTTTTTGTTCTGTGGTAAATTTACTCGCTGCAAATGCTTGTGCACCACAGGCACGCTCTTGTCCTGCGTATTCTTTACCTTGCATAAAATTAAAAAATGCGACTAATAAGCGCGTTATTTTGGGATCGCTTGCGCCATCAGCTGCCTCTAAAATAATATTGAGTAAACTAGCAATTAACTGAGTGAATGACTGCGTAGCATGTACCGCACTAATGTTTTGTTGTGCTATTTGCTTGCGCAATACCGGTAATGCATCGAGTGCTTGTAAGCTATAGGTAATTAAATTAAATAACCGAGTATGGCCAGTATCGGCGTTGTCGTTTATAAATGTTTGCTTAAGTGAATCATAAAAATCAGTTTGTGCGCTGTTGCTTAAAGGGATCTGCTCTTGTAATTGGCTTTTGAATCGCTCGCGATTTGAGGCTAAAAATATATTACTCATTGCGCGCTCTTTTTGTAGCTGATGTACAAAGTCGCCTAATTTAGTAAGCGAGGCACAACTGTTTTGTAATTGCTTTAGCGCGTGTATTTCTTGATATTTAGCCGCTAATAAAAACTGTTTTGTGAGAGGATTGCTTGTCGCCATTGGTATTGTTCCACACTTTTTTGTTTTTAAAGTGCAACCACTGTTCCAATCATTAATAAATTTCATCATTGAATTTAAAATCAAGTTAATACAGTTACTTGAAATTGAGTTTTTGTTTTTCACTGTGCTTCTATAATTATAATTACCATTACTTTTAACTTATTTGGTGCATTTAAACATGTTATTGCACACAACTTGAACCCAAATTAAAAACAAAAAAAGCGCCTACCTCTGGGGAGGTAGTAAGCGCGAAAGTCGTATTATGCATTAGCGTTTATATTGTTTAGTAATTCAGGACTAATAGCCATTTTATGATTTATTACTTCGCCAATCATAATTAGGGTAGGGCCTTGAAGGTTTTGTTTATCATGCTCATCTACTATTTGCTCAAGCGTACTGGTAATTACCTTTTGCTTAGTGGTAGTGGCATTCTCTATTAGTGCAATGGGTGTATTACTTGGCCAGCCCACTGATTGCAAACCGCTGCTTAGCGTTTGTAGACGCGAAAGCCCCATATAAACCACTAAAGTAGGGTTGTTATTGCCTTGCTCAAATGCGTAATTTTGCCAATGAGGTTGCTTGTTAGGATCGGCAAACTGCGCCGTTAAAAATGTAACACTACGCGCTACGTCTCTTGCAGTAAGCGGAATACCCGTATAAGCGGAAGTAGCACAAGCCGTTGTTACACCCGGAACAATCGCAAAATTAATATTATGCTTAGTTAGCGCATCGGCTTCTTCGTTAATACGTGCAAATATACTAGGATCGCCGCCTTTTAAACGCACTACGTTTAAGCCTTGTTGCGCGTATTTAACCAGTAGTTCGCAAATGTTAGCTTGGGTCATTGAATGCTTGCCAGCACGTTTACCTACAAATACACGTTGCGCTTTTTTAGGAAGCGTTTTTAATAAATCATCGCTTACTAACCAGTCGTATAAAACAACATCGGCTGCATTAATTAAACGCTGTGCTTTTACCGTAATTAGCTCTGCGTCTCCTGGGCCCGCACCAATTATATAAACGTTGCCGCTTTTAGCACTGCGATCATTTGAGCTTGTTAGCTTAGTAACAAGCTTATTTAGCCACACGCTTTCAATACCCGAAAAATAAGACAATACACTCATAATATACCCCTAAGCCACAGCTGTTGTAACTTTTGGCGCAGCGCTTATAAATACACTGCCGTCTTCAATTTTTGCATCAAAAACCGGTAAGTGTATTGCTTCTACTTCTAAACATTCGCCTGTTTCTAAGCAAAAGTGTTGCTTATATAAAGGCGATGCGACAACTAATTTATTGTCGATTGAGCCAATAATGCCACGTGATAATACATTAGCTTTACCAATTGGGTCGTAGTTGCTAATGGCAAACACAGCCGTTGGATTTTGTGGAATGTAAAAAATAGCCACTTGCTGATTATTAACTAGTGCACATACGCCGCTATTAGCCACTAGGTTGTCGATTGTTCCAATATTATGCCAAGACATCAGCTTGCTCCTCTTCAACTTCCATTACTGGAATACGGTTTTGTGTATTACGTTGCTCACGTTTTTCGGCTTCTGTAGCAGGGCGAATTTGGTTACGCTCTTGCACAAATAAAATGTTGTCGTCGGTTTCGGGGCTATTAACGAACTGGCGGAATCGTTTGGCAGCATCTGGGTTTTCAATTGCTTTTTTCCACTCACAGGCATAGGTTTGTGTAATTAATTCCATTTGCGCTTCTAACTCGTCGCAAATACCTAAGCTGTCGTCAATAACTACGCTTTTAAGGTAGTCTAAACCGCCTTCAAGATTTTCCATCCATACCGATGTACGCTGTAATTTGTCAGCCGTTTTAATGTAAAACATAATTACGCGGTCAATGTATTTAATCAGTGTTGGCGTATCTAAATCGGTTGCAAATAAATCAGCATGGCGAGGGCGCATACCGCCATTACCACACACGTATAAGTTCCAGCCGTTTTCGGTGGCTATAATGCCAATATCTTTACTTTGTGCTTCGGCGCATTCGCGGGTGCAACCCGATACCGCCATTTTAAATTTATGCGGTGCACGTAACCCTTTGTAGCGGTTTTCAATTTCAATTGCGTGTCCAACGCTGTCCTGCACACCATAACGACACCAAGTACTACCTACACACGATTTAACGGTTCTGAGTGACTTACCATAGGCATGACCGGTCTCAAATCCGGCTTCTATAAGTCGCTCCCAAATAACAGGAAGCTCTTCTAAGCGCGCACCAAATAAATCAATACGTTGACCGCCAGTTACTTTGCAGTACAGGTTAAAGTCTTTTGCTACTTGTCCAATTACAATGAGTTTGTCGGGCGTTATTTCGCCACCCGCAATACGCGGTACCACAGAGTACGAGCCATCTTTTTGCATATTTGCTAGGTACGTATCGTTAGTGTCTTGTAAGCCAACATGAGCGGGCTCTAAAATAAAGTCGTTCCATGTTGAGGCTAAAATAGAGGCAATGGCAGGTTTACATATTTCACAGCCATGACCGCTGCCGTGTTTAGCTAGTAAGTCATCAAAGCTTTTAATGCTTTCTACTTTTACCATGTGCAGTAGTTCTTGACGTGAATACGCAAAGTGCTCACATACATGGTTGTTTACTTCAACTCCACGACTTGCTAATTCGTTATCAACAACTGATTTTAATAATGCCGCACAACCACCACAGCCGCTTGCTGCTTTAGTGCATGATTTTACCGATGCTAAATCGCATGAGCCGCCATCAATCGCGCCTACAATGTCGCCTTTACTCACATTGTGACACGAACAAATAGTGGCGGTGTCGGGTAGGGCACTGCCAGATAACGAGGGTGCGCCGCCGCTGTCTGGTAAAATTAAACACTCAGGGTTTTCTGGTAAGTCCATATCGTTAAGCATGTACTGCAATAAAGTATCGTAATCGCTGGTATCGCCAACAAGTACAGCGCCCAGTAATTTATCGCCTTTTTCACTTAGTATGATTTTTTTATAACAGCCGCGAATAGCATCTTGATATATAAGTTCTTTACAGTCTGGCGTTTTTGCGTGAGCGTCGCCAATTGAGCCTACTTCTACGCCTAACAGCTTAAGTTTTGTGCTCATGTCCGCACCTAAAAACTCAAGCTCGCCACCACTTAACTGGCTCGCTGCAACGCGCGCCATGTTGTAACCCGGTGCAACTAAACCAAATAGTTTTTTGTCCCACAGGGCACACTCGCCAATGGCTAAAATATCAGGATCTGACGTTTGGCATTGGTTATTAATAATAATACCGCCGCGTTCACCAAGCTCTAAATCAGCAATTTTACCTAGTTGGTCGTACGGGCGAATACCGGCAGAGAACAAAATTAGGTCTGTTTCTAAAAATGTTTCGTCCGAAAAATTTAATCTAAAGCGACTCGTTTCGCCTTTTACTATTTCGCTGGTCGCCTTTGATGTATGTACGGTTACGCCAAGTTTTTCTATTTTATTTTTTAGTAGCGTACCGCCTTGTCCATCAAGCTGAACAGCCATAAGTTGTGGTGCAAATTCAACTACGTGGGTATCAAGCCCCAGTTGCTTAATGGCATTTGCAGCTTCAAGCCCCAACAAACCACCGCCAATAACAACACCGCTTTTACTTGCAGCCGCACTGGCTTTTATTTGTTCTAAATCTTCTAATGTGCGATACACCAAACAATGAGGTTGGTCGTTACCTTTTATAGGCGGCACAAACGGAAATGAACCTGTTGCCAATATAAGTTTGTCGTATGGGTATTGCTCACCGGTTAATGTGGTCACTATTTTTGCTGATCTATCAATGCCTTCAACCCACTGGCTGGTATGCACATTAATATTAAGCTGTTTGTAGTTGTCGTGAGTGGTAAGTGCTAAATCGGCGGCGGTTTTGCCATCAAATACACTTGATAAGTACACGCGATCGTATGCAAGATTTGCTTCTCCGCAAAGTACAGTAATGTCTGCGTTGGCATCGCTTTGGCGCATTTGCTCAACAAAGTGGTGTCCGACCATACCATTACCAATAATGAGTATTTTTTGCGAGGTTTGCATAGGGCATTCCTTAAAGTGACGGTTTAAATACAAATAACAAAAAAGCCCGCCACAAATACGCATTATGCATAACTGTGTGCGGGCTTCTTTGCCGATGGTTGCTAATAGCTATTGTGCTCACAACCTAAATTTTTGCCGTAAGTAAAACGGGCTTGTTAATAGAATGTTTGCAAAAACACAGCCAGTTTTTTAAGTTATTGTTTAAATAGTATTTAATGTGTTTTTAGAGTGAAGATAAAACCTATTTTGTTATATGTTGGTGCGCGTCTGGCACTAAGAGGGTGCAAGTATTGTCATTGTTTTGTGCATTATCAGTCAATAAAACACCCATTATCATTCATTGTGTATTGGGTTAAATTTAACCCATGAAATACGCACACGAATTACGAGCAAAATGACTAACACAAACTCAATAGATGCTTCACCTTTTCACGAAGGCGAGCTGGCAATACAAGACAAACTCGGTAAACGAGAAATAATGGCAACATTTGGCAAACGTGCCGTGCGCTCATTTATGCCAAAGCAGCATCAAGCCTTTTTTGAGCAGTTACCATTTGTGGTTGCAGGCAGTGTTGATGAAAACGCCGATGTGTGGGTATCTATTGTTTCAGGACAGTCGGGCTTTTTAAGCGCCCCAACTCCTACGTCGTTATTAATGACCCATGCGGTTGATAAAAACGACCCTCTACATAACACGTTAAATATTGCCGGCTCGCCAATTGGTTTATTAGGTATTGAACTAAGTACACGAAGGCGTAACCGTTTAAACGTGCGCGTAAGTGAGGTAATTAGTGATAATCAGGTGAGTTTTAGTGTTGATCAATCCTTTGGAAATTGCCCGCAGTATATTCAAACGCGCGACTTAACGTTTAATAGAGATCCTTTACTTAAAAGTAATGCACTGCAAAAAGTTGAATTTAATACACTCGATAACGCAGCTAGTGTGTTAATTGACACAACCGATACATTTTTTGTTTCAAGCTCTATAACCGCTAAAAACAACCCAAAAATTGAAGGGGTTGATGTTTCTCACCGTGGTGGGTTGCCGGGTTTTGTAAAGCGAGAAGGCAACACATTAACGATTCCTGATTACGCTGGTAACAATTTTTTTAATACCATGGGTAACTTTTTATTAAACCCAAAAGCAGGTTTGCTATTTCCTGATTTTGACACGGGTAATGTATTAATGCTTACTGGCAGCGTTGAAATTTTATGGGACGGGCATCCAGATTTACAAGGCTTTATTGGCGCAGACCGAGGCTGGAAATTTACCCTCACTAAAGGAATGTGGCTTAAAAACTTACTCCCGTTTAGTGCTAAATTTGATGCTTATTCCCCTAACACTAAAATGACGGGCACGTGGCTTGAGGCTGATAAAAACAAACAAGCCGAAAAACTAAAACATACGTGGCAGCCTTTAAAAGTAACTAAAATAACGAAAGAAAGTGATGTAATTACATCATTTTATTTAGAAGGGCATAACAATACAACCTTGCTACCGTTTAAAGCTGGGCAGCACTTAACCGTACAAATACCAAGTAAAAGTAGTGGTAATAGCAATAACAGTAATAGCAAAGTCGTTATTAGAACCTACACCGTGTCATCGAGCCCTCATGAACTATTTTATCGGTTATCGATTAAAAAAGAACTCAGTGGCGAGGTGTCTAACTACTTTCATAATAACGTAAAAGTAGGCGACGTTATTTTAGCTAAATACCCACAAGGGCAGTTTGTTATTGACCCAACCAGTACCAAACCAGCGGTGCTAATTGGTGGCGGAATAGGTATTACACCTATGATCTCAATGGCTAAACATATTGCCAATGAAGGGTTAAGAACCCGCTATACACGCCCTTTGCATATTTTTCATAGTGCTAAAAATAAACAGCAGCGTGCGTTTTATAACGAGCTAAAAACGCTTGCAGATACAAGTGGCTGCGCAATTGATTACTACTCACTTTTATCGCAGCCTGAGCTTGATGAAAAGCAAGACAATGGCTTTAATTTAAAAGATGAGAGCTTTAATTTAAAAGACGAGGGCTTTGATTTAAAAGGGCGCATAAATGCGGATGTGTTTAGGTATTATTTACCACTTGATGATTACGAGTTCTTTTTATGTGGACCGCAAGCATTTATGCAGCATGTATATAACGAGCTGTTATTACTCGGTGTGCAGGACAAAAACATATTTGCGGAAGCATTTGGACCCTCCAGTATTAAGCGCAAAGTGCTTAACACAAACGAAGCGCCTAATAAAAGCAAAGAGATTAGCACTGAGGAAGCCGACAACACCGTAATTAAATTCAGTAAATCGGGCTTTGAACAACGCTGGAATAAAGGCGATAACACTATACTTAATGTAGCCGAAGCCCATGGTTTAGAACCTGAATTTGGCTGTAGAAACGGCAGCTGCGGCAGTTGCGCCGTAAAAATAAACGCAGGCGCCGTAGTGTATCGCAATAACGTAAGCTACCCAGTAGAGGCAGGGCAGGCGCTAATTTGCTGCGCCGTACCGGCTAAAGGCGTTGATGAACTTGATTTAGAGCTTTAAAGCTTGAGAAGATTTTGGTTAATAGATAGAAATACCGTGGTCAAAGTTACAAGTCATTAGAAATTCTTTACTACTTGTTTTTTATATGAATTGCTTAACTGTAATTTGCTTGCTGCAATATACCCATTAGGTATTTTAGTTTTCAGCACATTATTAACTGATACATTAGATTCTTATTTCCATTACATATGAGCTAATTTAGTAAATGTTTTTTTATGTGTTTTTAAAGCTAATTTAGCTTCAGATTTTACAATTTGCTTACCTGCTTCACCAGATAAATCTAAAATTTTAGTTGCTTTTATCTTAGGTCTATCAACCGCTGAAACGCCGTAAGCTTCAACTTTTTTATTCATTACAACTACCCTTAATAATAGAGTACATTAACGGAATTTTTTTGACTATAAATTGTATAGTGAAAAAATGTAGTCAACAGTATTGTTCTGTCTAAGCTGCCTGTATAATCTATACCCACGAAGGATCACCATATATAGGATGTTCGGGAATATAAATTTTGAATGTATCTTTAACTATTTGAGCTTTGTATAGTTTTATATCTAAATTATACTGCTTGTTAACATTATCAATTAAAATCTCAATTTCATTAATCTTTTTTTCATCAAATTTAACACCAAGTATTATTGATTTAAGTAAATTTCTGCGGTATTTGTGTATACCAGCTCGTCTATGCATATCTAAGCATCTGATCTCATCTTCATACTCCCAATCAAGACCTTTAACTAATAAATCGTGAACAAAATCAGCGTCTTTTAGTTCTTTTATTGGTTTTTCTTTATTATATTCAACATGAAAAGAGCATAAAAACTCTTCACTATAATCGGGATTATCAGGTATCTCATTTCTAAACTCAGCAACTATACCTTTATGATTATTGCCATAATGTGCCCACATTAATAAATTACATGCTTTAGACGTTAACGAACATACGCCAATATCATTTCTAATCAAACTTTGCCAAATCCCTTTAGAAACTGATCGTTTTACATTTGCAATCATCTTTCCTTTGTTCATTATTCTTCCAGAAGGAGAGTAACCTAAAGCATCACCGGCTTTCTTAAGCGTTTCTTTATCCTTTAATATTAAAGTATCTACATTTTCTAATGTATATGATGGTAAACAATCAAATGGGTCATTAAATTCGTTTGGGTTTGTAAACTTCATGGTGGCATCTTTAATAAGAAACTTTGCCCCATCGCCATATTCCATGTACTTATACTTAAAGTCACCTTCGTAAATTTTACCAACCATTATATTACCCATAATAAAGCTTAACTATTTATCAGAGGACATTTCTTTAATTTCCACCTGAAAATGTCCCTATATTGTGAAGATGTATTAATAGCAAATAGCGTAACCTATTGCCAATTATAAATATTATCACTGAATCTCAAGTAGCACTTAAACGAACACAAAAAAAGAGGCTTAATAGCCTCTTAAAAAATAGTATTAAAAACTTAAAACACTAAGCGAGCAAACCCGCTTTTGTTTCAGGCATTGCTATAAAACCATCAAGTTTACGAATGTTGCTTAACCATCTTAAAATGTTTGGGTATTGCTCAAGTGATACGCCGCCCTCTGGTGCGTGTGCTATGTACGAAAAGTTGGCAATGTCGGCAATAGTTGGCTGAGTGCCTACTAAGTACTCGCGATTTTGTAAGTATGCATCCATTGTTTTAAATAATGTGTGGGCAATGTTTATCGCGTTTTGATGATCAAGCTCTGCGCCAAATACCGTAACTAAACGCGCCGAACACGGACCTGAAGCCACAAGTCCTGCAGCAACGCTCAACCAGCGCTGAATGTGTGCTTGAACAGTAATATCTTCAGGGTACCAGGTTCTGTTAGCATCAAATTTTTGTGCTAAGTACACTAAAATAGCGTTTGAATCGTTAATAATGTCGTCGTTGTTTTTAAGTACCGGTACTTGTCCAAAAATATTCATTTTTAGAAAGTCAGCGTGCTTTTGCGCGCCGTCTTGCAGTGCAACATCAACCATATTTACATCAAGCTTTAAAAGCGATGTAAATAGCTCTGCACGATGAGAATGACCAGATAAAGTAAAACGGTATAGCGTTAGGTTGCTCATGGGTTGTCCTGTTTTTAATTTTGAATAGTGATTTTTAATAACGCTATTCTTTCACTATTATCAGTTTTGAAAAACCAAGCTAGTAAGGAATAAATGTCAATGCTATATTGACAATCATGGATACTATTATTGGCATTAAAACAATCATCGCGGTTGTTGAAACAGGCTCTTTTACAGCCGCAGGCGACAGACTAGGGCTTTCAAAGGCGCTGGTTAGTAAATATGTGGGCATTGTAGAGCAAGACTTAGGGGTTAGATTATTTAACCGCTCCACGCGTAGAATTTCGATTACCGAAGCGGGGCAAAGTTATTACGCAAGCGTAGTGCCGGTAATTGAAAGCTATAGCGAAATGCTCGATAACTTATCGGGTCAAACAGCGCTTGCTAGCGGCAAACTTCGGGTGAGTGCGCCGGTGTCGTTTGGTGAATCAAACCTTGCGCCGTTAATGCCTGAGTTACTGAGCCAATACCCTGATTTAAGTATTGATTTAGTGCTTTCAGACAAAACAATTGATTTGCTAGAAGAGGGGGTTGATTTAGCAATAAGAATTGGCAGTGTGTCTGACTCTAATTTAATTGCGAGGCAAATTACCAGTTACCCTTTAATTTTATGTGCATCACCCGAATACATTCAGCGTTTTGGCGCACCTATAAGTGTTGGCGAGCTTGAACAACACGCTACGGTGATTGATAGCAACTTTAAAATAGGTCGCCATTGGCCTTTAATTTCACCTAGTGGTGAGGCATTAACGGCAAGCGTAAACTCGCGTGTTTCGGTTAATAATCCGCAAGCTGTAAAAGAGGTGGTTGTAGCAGGTGGCGGTATTGGCTTAATTCCTGAGATAGTGGTGAGAGACGATATTGCATCGGGTAAGCTTGTACAGGTTATGCAAGGTTATAAAACCTTTGAGTTTGGCTTATTTGCTATTTATCCGCATAGAAAGTTTGTGGCTCAAAAGGTTACGTCGTTTATTCAGTTTTTATTTGAAAAGTTTGAAGCTAAGCCAAAAACAAAAAAGCCTAAAATCAGTTAAGTGATTTTAGGCTTTTTAAAGTAGGTCATTTAAAACAGTTGCTTACTTAAAAATGGCGCTTACTTAAAACAACCACTTACTTTAATATAATAACTGGCACATCGTTGTTTTCGAGCATTTTAATGGTATTACTGCCCACAAAAAACTGCCTTAACTTAGAATGCCCAAAAGCCCCCATAACAATTAAATCAATATTATTTTGTTCTTTGTATTGCATTAACGAGTCAAAAACATTGCCCTCTAAAAAGCTTGCAGACACTTCAAAACCCATACTACTGAGTTTAAATTGAGCGTTAAGAAACTTCTCTTCTAAGTTCTTCTCATTATTATTAATACTCACTAAATGACAATGAAGCCCATGTAATAAACCGCCATCAATGACTTGTTGCAGTGCTTTGTCGGCTGTTTCGCGACCATCGTACGCAATCATAAATGATTTAGGCTGCTTAAACTTTTTAGAAATAAGCAATATTGGTTGCGAGGCGCTACGCACGAGCGTTTCGATGTGTGAACCAAGTGCATTTAAATCAACACGATGATCAACACCATTTCGACCAATAACGATTAAGCGAGTATCATCTTTAAAATCAATAATAGCGTCGATTACATCACCGTGACGTTTAATTAATTCATAGTTTTGAATATGAGCAATTTTTGCTTGTACAGCAACCGAGTCGAGTAATTCATCTGCTAGTTTTAAAGAAACTTTACTACGGTGTTCATCGAGTTTTGTCATTTCTTCAAGCAAAGCCGATTGGGCACCTAAACCAATTGTACCGGTGTAGTTACCTACATTAGTTTGTTGTATTTTTTCAAGCATATGTATAAAGCCAATTGATTTATCTAGCTTTTTTGAAGCCCAAATAGCAGCTTCGGTTACAGCGTGTGTAATGACAGAGCCATCGATACAGGTAATTATTTTTTCCATTACATTCTCCTTAATGACCGCCAAGTAGTTTATCGACTTCTTTGGGGTCGTTATGTACGCCAAACTTATCAACAACTGTTTCGGTTGCGCTATTCATACCAACAATATTAACTGTTGCGCCTTCGCGTCTAAACTTAATAACCACCTTATCGAGTGACGATACACCGGTTATATCCCAAAAGTGGGCATGGGTTAAATCAATTACTACGTTAGAAACCGCATTTTTAAAATCGAACGACGCTATAAACTGCTCAGCTGAGGCAAAAAATACCTGGCCTACAACTTCATAAGTTACTAGGTTTTTAGTTTCATCGTGCTTAGTAGTAACAACCATAAAGCGACCAATTTTGTTCGCAAAAAACAACGTAGCTAGCAATACGCCAACTAAAACACCAATGGCAAGATTATGCGTGGCAACAACCACAATAACGGTTGAAATCATCACTACGTTTGACGAAAGCGGGTTCTTTTTTAAATCTTTAACGGATGTCCACGAAAACGTACCAATAGATACCATAATCATTACTGCAACTAATGCCGCCATAGGAATTAAACGCAGCCACTCATCTAAAAACACCACCATGATGATTAAAAATAAACCAGCAATAAAGGTTGAAAGTCGTCCACGACCGCCCGATTTAACGTTAATGATTGATTGCCCAATCATGGCGCAACCCGCCATACCACCAAATAAACCTGCGCCAATATTTGCAATACCTTGACCTTTACACTCTTTATTACGATCGCTCGTTGTATCGGTTAAGTCATCAACAATAGTGGCGGTCATCATTGATTCAAGTAAGCCCACAACCGCAAGACCAATCGAATACGGTAAAACAATTTGCAGCGTTTCGAGTGTTAGCGGTACATCGGGCCATAAAAATATAGGTAGGGTGTCTGGCAGTTCGCCCATGTCGCCAACGGTTCTTATATCAAGCCCTAAAAACAGTGAAACCAGTGTAATAACAACAATACACACTAAAGGAGAGGGAAGGATTTTGCCAATAGCTGGAATATACGGAAATAAGTAAATAATACCTAAGCCCGCAGCGGTCATGGCGTAAACATGCCAAGTAACATTGGTAAGCTCAGGTAATTGCGCCATAAATATTAAAATCGCTAATGCGTTTACAAACCCTGTAACAACAGAGCGCGATACAAACCGCATTAACTCACCAAGCTTTAAAAAGCCTGCAAATATTTGCAGTACACCGGTAAGTAAGGTAGCAACCAGTAGATATTCCAGACCGTGATCTTTAACCAGCGTCACCATTAACAGCGCCATTGCACCGGTAGCAGCCGATATCATGCCAGGGCGTCCGCCTACAAAGGCAATAATAACCGCAATACAAAATGAGGCATATAAACCTACTTTTGGATCAACACCCGCAATAATAGAAAAGGCAATAGCTTCCGGTATTAGGGCAAGCGCCACAACAATA
This sequence comes from Pseudoalteromonas sp. c7(2019), assembly GCF_011378625.1. Taxonomy (NCBI): domain Bacteria; kingdom Pseudomonadati; phylum Pseudomonadota; class Gammaproteobacteria; order Alteromonadales; family Pseudoalteromonadaceae; genus Pseudoalteromonas; species Pseudoalteromonas sp. c7(2019). The sequence continues at coordinate 86,187 of NZ_WTKS01000010.1, forward strand.
CCAGCAAGCACATCACCACGAACATTAGAGAGCCAATCTCTTTTTACGTGATCAAACATGTAATAAACCTAATTAGTTAGTTTCCCAAAGTATAGGGGAGTATTTTATTTAAATAACAATGATTCTCGCGCAGATGGCGATTAAGGGTGCACGCAACGTGCTGATGAAAAAGGGAGTGGTTGCCTAGGGCGGCGTAAGTTTCAAGTAAAAAGCTCCTTTTTGATTAATTAATTTACTAGCTACGTGAAAATAACATAAGAAAAAGTTTGTTTCTAGCGAATAGAAAAATAGAAGGTTACGGCTGATGAATAAAAGCCTAGTTACATTTTAGAAACATATACAATAAATAAGTTATTAATTATATAAAATAACTTAGTATATTAACAGTGAGCTATTAAGGTAATTATAATACAATATTATTTAAAATACTCGTTATTTGCACTGTTTTAGTGCACTTAAACGTTTTTTTATTTAATCTGGTGCGTAACTGGAGTTAAATAAATGCTTCTGTATATTCTAACGTTATATTGTTGACAAGATGTAACTTGTCGCTATTATACATTCTTCAAAAAACTCCAAATTACTTTTTATTTTACGTAAAAATAAAACATGTTTGATATAAATAATGGAAATTAAATAAGTGAAAACGGAGCAATTAAGGATACCTTACGGTTTTACCCTTATTGAATTAATGATAGTAATTGCTATTATCGGGATTTTATATGCAATTGCACTTCCAAGTTATACGAGTTACATACAACAAAGTCGAAGAGCTGATATCCAACAGGTTTTACTACAGCAAACAGCTGTTTTAGAAAGGCAATACACTCGTGTTGGTGGTTACCCAAATACATTTACTTTTCCTACCTCAGATTATTACTCCTTTAGCTATACAACCGATGCAACTACAGGCGCTTCAAATGGGTCTGAATTTACAATACAAGTTACACCTAAAGGTGCTCAGAAAAGTGATGAGTGTGGCAAGTTGTCTGTAAATCAAAGTGGTACTAAGTCAGCAGATAAATCTAAGTGCTGGTAAAAAAAAGCCTTGGTTTTACTTTACTCGAAGTTTTAATCACGATGACCATTATTGGTATTTTAACTGCAGTTGCGACTCCTTCGTTTATTACTTTTATAAAGCGGGATAGATTAGTTACAAATTCGAATCAACTGCACAGTGTTTTTAAATTTGCGCGTAGTGAAGCCATTAAAAGAGATCAAAGTGTTTCTATCAAAACGTTGAATAAACAATGGCTAGTAAAAACTGCTATTAATTCGACGCAAACCACGTTAAATATTTTTGAAACTACACATAGCAGCATTTCTGTAGATTTAAAGAATATTAATATTTCAAGTACGGGTGAATTAGGCCAAATGTATCAAATCTTGGTGAGCGATAAGCACAGTACAACTGGCGACTTTACTTTATGTATTTTACAAAGTGGACAAAGTTGGTTAGTTGAGGCCCCAGAGACATGCTAATAAATTACAGCAAAGGGTTTTCTCTTTTAGAAGTTATGGTTGCTTTAATTGTCGCGACGGTTGCATTGTTAGGGCTTGCTTCAGGTCAACTAAAATCATTGCAATATATTACAAACAGCTTTAATTATACGGTGTCAATAATTGAGGCTAATAATGTTTTAGAGCGTATTTGGCCTCATTTATGCGAGCTACAACAAACAGATCCAAGTTTGTACAACGATACTGACTTTAGAAATTATTTATCCCCACAAATTGATGCATATACACTCACTCTACCTGCTAACTTTTCAAATGATTTATCGGTTGAAGTAACCTGGCAAGATAAGCGTTTGACTGACAACTTAGAAAATCGCGTTGTAATTACAGGAAGCTTCCCAACACTACCTGATGGTTGCACGCCATGAAACATCTAATAAATAAACATAAAGGCTTTACTTTAATAGAGCTTATGGTTGCACTTGCTGCAGGTATGTTTCTATTAGGCGGTGTGAGTCTGGCTTATTCTTCAATTAATAGCAGTACCAGCACAGCAAAAGATTTAGAAAATGCATTAGATGTAATCCGATTTAGCAGTAAAGTATTTACACGAAGTCTAAAACAAACCAACTCAGTCCCTACTTACACAAATAATATTCTAAGTGTTGAGCAAGAGATGGGGTCATCTGCTTGTACTGGCTTAACTATTAGTGCGCCATTTATCGAAAAATATAGCCATGAAGATGACTCATTATTTTGTGATGTAGGGAATGGAAAAGTAAAAATATTAAAAGGTGTTAATGCAATTAGCTACGTAATTGATAACAACGTAGTGAGTGTCCTTGTAGAACCTACAAACTTACCAAGCCAATTCAATAACAGCTTAGTGATTGATATATCTTTGTCGCAAATGGTAATGAATAAGGCATTTCAATAAATGAAAAATACATCTGGTTTTACACTTGTTACTGTACTTATTTTAACATCTATGGCTTCAATTGTTGTACTTAGTACTCTTAGAGATAGTGTGATCCAGGAGCGCTTGAGTGGTAATTTTCAGAAAAAATTGAACGCAAGGTTGATGTCTGAGAAAGGGGTATTTTCAAGTATTGAAAAACTAGAAACAGCAATGCTTGCAGATCCGACTATAAATATTAACGATTTAATAGCCCATAATAGTGAAGTTTCTGGTACAAGTTCGCTTGAATCTAGTATATACAATGCAACCATTGAGATTGACAGTAATGGCGATATTTTAATTTCTAGCGAAGGTACTCGCTTTGAAGGTGAGAACCAAATGCAAGCTATATTCGAATATGTAGCTGGTGGGGGCGGAACGACCAGCAGTGCCTCAGTTTTTTCTAATGGAATTACAGGGTGTTCTGGTGTTGCAATTAGTGGAAGTGGCTTAATTGATAGCTATGATTCGTCTTTAGGGGATTATAACGACACACTAGCTGATGGTAACAAAAATACATCAGAAGAATCTTTTGTTAATACAGTTAACGACTCTGGTGATATTACGCTCAATGGTAGCGGTACAATTGAAGGTAATGTTCTATCCTCTAGTAATTTATCAATTATTCAAGGCGCTGATATTACAGGCAATATTCATAGTAATGGAAATTTAATACTCTCTGGTGGCGTGGTCGTTGGAGGGGATGCATCGGCATATCTAAGTTTCACACAAAGTAGTGGTACTGTTTCAGGTAGTATTTCAGCAAACCAATCTATATCAGTAAAGCAAACTCCAGTTGGTGGTGATATTAGTTCATCAGGTCCAATTTCTATTACAGGTAATGCAGTCCAAGGAACAATTCGTTCATATGATTTAGTCGCTCTTAATCAAACAACAATACGGCACGGCGTTTATACCTCCGGGAATTATGAGCAAACAGGGGGAAGTGTATACGGTGGAGTGCGTGTTCAAGGTAATGTGACGCTTAAACAGTGGGGCAGTACTATTGATAGTAAAGACCTTAGATACGCAGGTAATGGCTCTTTTAAGGGCGACACACCAGAGTATGCTTTTTCACCTTATAAAGTATCAAGTCCAGACATATCAATACCAACTATTGAGCCAGTTGAAAAAATAACACCAGAAAGTGAAAATAATAGAGGGTTAACTGCGTGTGATCCACTTGATATTGCAACAGCAATTGATAGCGTGTCAGTTAATACGACAAGCCCTGACCTTTTTATAAATAACAATAGCAGAGCTGGTGACTTACTCGAGTTAGAAACTAACACGGCTAACTTTTTAGTAGACTTTGGAAGCACTCCAGATGGTACCATCACTGCTAAAGCTGCAACTTTCCTTGATTCAGCAGCTCAAATATTTTATTTTGATGAAGTAACAATTAAAGGCCGAATGCAGGTAAAAAGTAATCATAATGCAGTTATGTTTGTAGATGGCGATTTTACAATGAATGGCGCAAGTTCGCTAACAATCCCTGATAACAGCAGCTTAACTATCATAATTAAAGGAAAGCTTAAGATAGGAAATGGGGCACAAGTTTACGCACCTGACAATGGGATTACAAATGAAGGCAGGCCCGTTTTTAGTATTTATAGTTCTTACAGTGGAAATGATACTGGAATAGAGTTTTCAGGTGGTACACGAGAGCTTTATGCTGTTATATACGCACCACTTTCACAAGTTAAAGTTACTTCAGCAGTTGGTTTTAAAGGGTCTATTTTAGGAGATACTGTTATTGTAAGCGGCGCCGGTGGTATTCACTTTGACACGGCGTTAAATGAAGCCAGTTTTGGTGGTTCTTCATCTGGTGGTAATGGATCTGCAAGCAAGTTAGTTTTCAAAGGATGGCGCTTTACCCCCGTTGAAAAAAGCAATGAATAACAAAGCTATTAGGTCGTTATTCAAAGCTCAATTCTATAAGGGAATCTATCAGGATTATTAAATTAATTACTTTGCTCAAGATTTGCTTATTTAAAACTCAAACGTAAAACCAAACTCTCTTAATTTTTCGTACACGTTTATGTCAAAACGATAAAGCGTTGCGGCTCTGTGAGCTACGTTGGTTTGTTTTTCTTTGCAGTTTATTAATAAGTTCATTTTTTGAAACTTACGTCTAAAGTTAGGTTTATCGAGTGATTTATTTAAAATAGACTCGTAAATTCCTTGTAGCTCAAGCAGGGTGAATTTTTCTGGGAGTAGGCTAAAACCAATAGGCTCGTGCCTTACTTTGTAGCGTAAATAATCTAAGCCGCTTTTTAAAATATCGGCGTGGTCAAACATTAAAGCCGGCACATTATTTACATCAAACCATTCACACTCTAAAGCATTGTCGCCACTCACAAGGTTGGTTTCTTCAAAGCGAACGAGCGAATAATAAACAATGGTAATAATACGTCTAGCAGGGTAGCGGTCTACGTTACCAAAAGCACCTAACTGATCTAAATAAAGGTTTTCAACACCGGTTGTACTTTTAACGACACGAAGTGCGGCTGAATCTAGGTTTTCATTTTTTCGAACCCAATGACCAATTAAACCCCACTGGCTTGTTGCAAGGCCGCGGTTATATTTAACCAGCAACACCTTTAACTTACCTTCATGAATAGCAAATACAATATTATCTACGGTTAGATTGCTAATGCAGTCATCAGGAATCGATTCTTCGTCGATGTTGTTAGAAATGTTTGATGTTTTATAGTGCATAAAGTACTCAGCCAAAGCTATACGAAGATATTGTTATAAAGACTATTAAGGGTATATAAAAGGTGGGTAAAGCGCAAATAAAAAGCTTTTATAATTCCTATTTAAAACAATCACATCTATTTAATTAATCACTTTATACACTGTACCTGTTTTTACGAGTTAACGCACATATTCGACTTTGGTTTGGTATTGGTTTTTTATTGAACGAATAATACCTTTGTATGTTAGTAAATTTAACGGCTAATTAGCGTCGTGTATTAAATACATTACCAGCAAATTAAAAATGTAACATAAATGTTTACACGCGCTAAAAATGCATATAGTATTTTTGACTATATCGATTTGCATTGAAAATTGAGCACACATGAACAACACAAAACACACACTCACAATTAAAGAAAAAATAGGGTACGGCCTTGGTGATACAGCCAGTAATATTGTATTTCAAATGGTCGCTAACTTTATGTTGATATTTTATACCGATGTTTACGGTTTATCTGCAGCCGCTGCGGGTACCTTATTATTAGCGGTTCGTTTATTTGATGGTATTACCGACCCAATAATGGGCAGTATTGCCGATAGAACGCGCAGCCGTTGGGGCTCTTACCGCCCATATATATTATTTTTAGCCGTGCCTTACGGTGTGTTTGCTTGCTTAGCATTCATAACCCCCGATTTTGATTCTACGGGCAAGCTTATATATGCCTACTTTACTTACGGGCTATTAATGACGTGTTATACCGCCATTAATATACCGTACGGCGCACTTGGCGCAGTAATGACAAACGACCCTAAAGAGCGTGCATCGCTTCAGTCATATCGGTTTGCAATGGCAATGGCTGCACTGCTTGTAATTGTATGGGCACTGCCTAAGCTAGTTGCTTTTTTTGGCGACGGCGACGATGTAGTAGGCTACCCGCTAGCCATGGTGTTTTTAGGCGGACTTGCAGCGGCTTGTTTTTTACTGTGTTTTAAAATGACCAAAGAAACCAAACAAGTTAAACCCGCGCAAAGTAAAAAGAATGCCTTTCTTGAGTTTTTAAGCTTATTTAAAAACGATCAATGGGTTGTAATAGCCGTTATAAGTCTAGCAACTTTAATATTAATTGGCGTTAGAGCCTCAGTAGCACCGCATTATATTAAGTACTACGTAGGAGAAGCCTCACTTACTTCTAACTTTTTAACACTCTCAGCAATTGGCTCAGTACTAGGCGCTGTGTCTACCAACTTTTTAACCAAATTTATTGAAAAGAAAACACTATTTATAGTCGCTTTAGTGGTCGTAATTATTTCTCACAGCATGTTTTACGTACTTGAGCGCGACGCCATAGTCACCATTTTTATCGTCTACTTTATTGCTAACTTTGCCCACATGATAATTACCCCAATTATGTTTTCGATGGTGGCAGATACGGTTGACTACGGCGCATTAAAAATTGGTCGCCGATTAACCGCTGTTACGTTTTCGGGTCATTTATTAGCAATAAAACTAGGCTTTGCAATTGGCGGTGCTATTGCAGGGTGGATATTATCTGGCTATGCATACGTGCCTAATCAAGAGCAATCAGAACACACGTTATCAGGCATTTTACTCGCCTTTGCTGGCATTCCAGTAATTTGTACCGTGGCATGTTTAATTTTTATAACACGTTACAAACTTACCGAGCCTGAGGTAAAGCGCATTCAAACGCAGCTGGCTGATAACAAAACCATAAACTAATTTAGCAGCCCACTTTGCACCTTTTAAAAGTGCAAAGTGGGCAGGCAATACTAGGAGTGAAAATGCAAAATACAGCACAAGCAGCACCCCCATCTAATGGATTAAGTGACGCTGAACTTAAACAGTTAAAAGACCTACAACGAGCCAACTCGTTAATACAAAATCATAATGTGTTAGTTGATCACATGTATACCGCCGATCCGTCTGCGCATGTGTTTAACGGCAAAGTGTATATTTATCCATCGCACGACATTGAATCAAAAAATGAAATTAATGATAACGGCGACCACTTTGCAATGCGCGACTACCATGTGTTTTCCCTTGACGAAAGCTCAGGCAAAGCCATAGACCATGGCGTAGCACTTTGTGTAGATGACGTAAAATGGGCAAGCAAGCAAATGTGGGCACCCGATGCAGCGCATAAACTTGGTCAGTATTACCTTTATTTTCCGGCGCGCGATCAGCAAGGTATTTTTAGAATTGGCGTTGCAAAAAGTGACAGCCCAACAGGTCCATTCAAAGCAGAAGATGATTACATTCAAGGGACGTTTAGTATTGACCCTGCTGTATTTGAAGATGACGACTCAAGCCATTATTTGTATTTTGGTGGCTTGTGGGGTGGCCAATTACAAAATTGGCAAACGAGCGAATTTAATGAACAAAACACGTATCCCAAAAATAGTGAACCTGCAATTCCTGCGCGCGTAGCAAAATTATCTGAAGATATGATCAGCCTAAGCGAAGACGTAAAAGAGGTTGTTGTATTAGATGAGAGCGGCTCACCAATTACAGTGTGCGATAACAACCGCCGGTTTTTTGAAGGTCCTTGGGTACATAAACACAACGGTGTTTATTACTTTTCGTACTCAACGGGCGATACACACAAAATTGTATACGCAACAGGCGATAACCCATACGGACCATTTACCTATCAGGGCGTTATTTTAAACCCAGTACTAGGTTGGACCACGCATCACTCAATTGTTAAACACAATGGTGATTGGTTTTTATTTTATCACGACAGCACGTTGTCGGGCGGGCAAACCCATTTACGCAGTATGAAAATGGCTAAGCTCGAACACGACTCAAACGGAAAAATTCAAACAATAAGCCCATATGAACACGCTTAGTAAAAATAGTTACAAACATTGCAAATTATCTGCGTAAGCACCGCTACAGCTTTTATTTGCGTAAAAAAGATATAGTCAATATGACCATTAATTTTTATTGTTAATGGTCAAAATAAGAGGAAGCTGAGGACATATGACAAAATGAAAATATTTTAAAGCAAAAAATTAGCACAAAGAATTAGCATAAACGTGCTGTTATTTAACGGTTTTTAGTTAAGTAACACATGTTTAAAACTGGTTGTGGTCTTTGTAAAACGTTTAAAACATACACACACAATAATTATTTATTGACCGTAAAATGAAACAAATAGTTTACAATTATGTTTCGAGTAATTCTTAAAGTCTTGCAGTACGTCAATAATAATTAAATAAGAAAAAGGCATCATGATGTTTAAGAAAAAGATAATTTCAACAGCCATACTCGCTGCAATGGGTACCGTTACGCTTCCTCACCAAAGCTACGCTGCAGAAACCGTTGCCGATGAAGATGTAGAAATAATACAAGTAACCGGCATTAGAGGTTCATTGCAGCGCTCTATGGATGTTAAACGCGATTCTTCTGGTATTGTCGATGCAATTTCGGCTGAGGATATGGGGAAATTTCCTGATACCAATCTTGCTGAATCACTACAACGTATTACCGGCGTATCAATAGATAGAGCGGGCGGTGAAGGTAGCCGCGTAACAGTCCGTGGATTTGGACCTGCTAATAACTTAATTACAATTAATGGCCGCCAACTTCCAAATACAACAGGTGACCGTACATTTGATTTTGCAAATGTCGCATCTGAAAGCGTATCGGGCGTGCAAGTTTATAAAACATCAGACGCAAGTGTTACTTCAGGTGGCATTGGTGCAACTATAAACTTAACAACCAACAGACCCTTAAATAGCCCAGGTATAAAAGCATCGTTTGGCGTTAAAGCTGTAGATGATCAATCTACCGACGAGGGTAGCATTACACCAGAGGTAAGCGGTTTATATTCGCAAACATTTGGGGATGACAAGTTTGGTATTTCGATTTCAGGTAGCTACCAAGACCGTGAAAGCGGTATGCAGCAGTTTATTCAAGATCAAGGCTACAGAGCATCTGATTACACAAATACAGGATGGGGCGGTGTACCTGCAGGCGCAGAAGGCGGAGCAAACAGACCTACATCAGGCATTTACTCAAACCCGCAACAACCACGTTATGTGTTTGAAGAACGTCAACGTGAACGTGTAAATGGTCAGTTGGTATTTCAATATCAACCTGTTGAAAATATTACAGCAACCCTTGATTACACGGGCTTTAAAACAACCGTTGAAGAGCAGCACACTGACGCCTCAGTTTGGTTTAACTACGCTGGCGACAGAAGTGAATCTGTTTGGGCGGGCGAGCCTAACGCGTACCCACTCATTTACTCAGAAATTTATGACATCCAAAGTGATGCCGATTTCCGCGATACGTCGCTTACGGTAGGTTCTTGGGGTCGCGAAGAAAAAACAGATTCATTAGGCTTTAATTTAGAGTGGACAGTGTCTGATCAACTTAACCTAGAGTTTGATCACCACAGTTCAAAAGCCTCAATGAAAGCAACTGATCCACGCCACGGTACACGTAACAATATTCAGTTACCATCGTACACACGTTCACGTACCGGGCTTGATTTAACCGGCGACTTACCCGGTATTGCTATTGGTAACATTGAAAATTTTACCCCAGAAACCATGCGTTTATCGGGTAGCTGGTTTGCAAACGACAAATACGATTCAGAAATCGATCAAACGCAAATTTCAGGTAAGTACTTTTTTGACGACAGTTTAAGTATTGATTTTGGTGTTGCAGTTAATAAAGTAAACAACCATTATCGTCATACACAAGTGCAGCGCCCAGATTGGGGTGGGGTTGGTGTTGAGGGCGACTTTGCTGATATCGATTGGCGCCAAGATACTATTTTAGATAAGTTTCAAGCTAAAGCGGGTAACTTTGAAGGCACTGCAACACAAGGCGAATACGATTTATTTAATACAATCTTTTTTGCCGATTTTGATGCGATTGTAAATGCAGCAGAGTACGCAGATCCTATTGCCAACGTAGATAACCTTTATGGTGATTGTAAAGCAGCCGACGGCGCAGCGGCAGGACCAAACGGCGAAGGACAATTTTGTGCTTCAACCGATTGGGATGCAGCAACAAACCGCTTTACTGAAGAAAAAACGCAGTCTGCTTTTGCACAAGTAAACTACAAAGGCGAATTGAGCGGCATGTTCTTCGACCTGCAAATTGGCTTACGCTACGAAAAAACAGACGTATTTTCTAAAGCAACCGCACCAGGTTACAGCCGCGTAGAGTGGAACGAAGATACAGCCACATCAGTAACCGGTGTTACCGGTATTGAAACGCTAAGCCAATCGGCAGATTACAGCCAGTTCCTGCCAAATATTAACTTTAATATTGAAGTTGTTGAAGATGTAATGATCCGTGCAGCAGCGAGTAAAACTATTTCAAGAGCGGGCTACGGTCAGCTGCAAGGCGGTACAACTATTAATACCGGTGGTAGTTTAAGTGGTTATTCGGGTGGCTCTGGTAATCCAGGTCTTAAACCGCTTGAATCAATTAACTACGATTTATCAAGTGAATGGTATTACGACGAAGGAAGCTATATTTCGTTTGGTTACTTTAAAAAAGACGTAACAAATTGGATCACTACAGGCACTATCGACTCAAATATATTTAACTTATATGACCCATTAAATGGTGAAAAATTTAGAGCTGCATCAAGTGCACTAGGTGGTAATGCATCTAACGAAGACATCAGAAATTACATTTTTGAAAACTTTGCTGATGATCCAAATGTGCAGCCTAATTTTGATGAAGATGTTGAGTTAGACGGCGGCACAATTGTTGGTGACCCAGACTCAGATGATCCAATTAACTTTAGAATAAACGTGCCTGTAAATGGCGACCAAGAATACACTATTGATGGCTTTGAATTTAATATTCAGCATTTATTTGGTGAGTCAGGTTTTGGCGGTATTTTTAACTACACTATGGTTGACTCAGGCCTTGAATACGACAACGACTCACTAGAGGATACAGAAGCACTAGTAGGGTTAAGTGACACGGCAAACGTGGTGTTCTTTTACGATAAAGAAGGCTTACAAGCGCGTATTGCGTATAACTGGCGCGACTCGTTTTTAAATGAGCGTCGTGTAAATGGCGATTTAACCGCACCAATTTACACTGATGAGTATTACCAAATAGACTTTAACGTAAGTTACGAAGTACCGGCAGTAGAGGGACTTACCGTATTTATTGAAGGTATAAACATTACTGACGAGTACGTAACATCGTACGGGCGCAAGCAAGAGCTGATTTATAATATCACTCAAACTGGCTCTCGTTACGGTTTAGGTGTTCGTTATAATTTTTAATAAATTAACACCTATTTAAAGCCGCATTTTGCGGCTTTTTATTTGCCTAAATTAACCTAGTAATAATAATACCCAACTGTTATAGTCAATGTGAATTTAACCTATTTGTTACATTTAACTCGTAGCAGTAGGTAAAGGCACACAACAACAATTGGAGCACACAATCCATGACCAATCATGCATTATTAAATAATGTTGAGCATCAGCATTTAAAAATAAACCCTGCACGCAGCGCACACTTAGGTGACGGGGTTTGGTACAGCGATACATTTGTGAGCGAATTTAGAGTCGCTCAAGCACATTACCCAATATTTTTTACCAAGGACGATACAACAAATACATTTTCGCCGGTGTGTTTGTACGGCATAAATAAAGACGAAAACTTATTTTTAGTAAACCAGCAATGGCAAGCACACTACATTCCGTTAAGTATGCAGCGACTGCCTTTTGCTATCGCGACTCAAAATACAATGCAAAACGGTGTAGCAACGCAAGAGCGCATGCTTAGCATTGATTTAGACTCACCAAAAGTATCAACAAAGCAGGGTATTAACTTATTTTTAGAACACGGCGGGAACAGCGATTACCTCGAAAACGTAATAAATGTGCTCGACAACCTGCATCATGGTTTACAACAAAACCAGCCCTTTATTAAAACCTTAATTAAACATGGTTTGCTTGAATCGGTATCGCTAGAGCTTGATTTAGTAAACGGGCTTAAACATAACTTACTCGGCTTTTACACCATAAACGAAGACACGCTTAACCAACTAAGTAGCGATGCAATTGCGCAGCTGCACTCACAAGGGTATTTAGCGTGTATATACATGGTCATTGCCTCGCAAGTACATGTACGTGATTTAGTCGCGCTTAAAAACGAGCAGCTTATGCTACAAAAGCACGCTGTGTAAGTGCTTAACTATGGAAAATTTAGAAAATAAAATTCAAACGCTTAATGGCTTAACTCCCAGCACCTTGCCCAAGGAGCTTTTAAACTCGTCTGTGCCTATTGTACTAAAAGGGTTTGTAAGCGATTGGCCCGTCGTTATTGCCGCTAAAAAATCTGATGCAGATGTAATTGATTATTTAACACCGTTTTACGAAGGTTTTTTAGTTAACACTTGCACAATACCCGCCAGTCAAAGCGGGGTTGTAGGGTATAACCCCGATATGAGCGGTTTTAACTTTACTAATCAACAAGCGGCATTTATTAATGCGCTTGAGCAAATAATGCAAAGTGCAAATAACCCACAAGCTGACACTTTATACATTGGCTCTACTAGCATTGCACAGTGCTTACCTGGTTTGGTTAATCACTGCCAAGTTAACGCATTAAACGAAGGCTGTTTATTTAATGTATGGGCAGGCGGAAAAGTTACCGTACCAGCACATTACGACGTAGCGCAAAATTTAGCATGTTGCGTTGCAGGTAAAAGGCGTTTTACTTTATTTGCCCCCGATCAAATAGACAATTTATATATAGGTCCGCTTGATAAAGCACCCGGTGGTCAGCCAATAAGCTTAACCACTACAACTGCACCTAACTTTGAGCAGTTTCCTAAGTTTGAGCAGGCAATAAAAGCGGCAATTACCGTTGATCTTGAAGCCGGCGATGCCCTTATATTGCCCAGCATGTGGTGGCACCAAGTAGAGGGGCTTGGCAGCTTAAATATACTGTTTAATTATTGGTTTAAAAATACGCCTGCGGTTTATGGTCAGCCTACTAATGCGTTGCACCTTGCTATTTTAAACATACGTAATTTACCAAAGCATGAGCGCGCAGCATGGCAACGTTTGTTTAATTACTACGTATTTTCCGATAACGAATTTACTCACATCCCAGAGCCTGCACAGGCTATTTTAGCAAAGCCAATGGATGAGCTTGCAGCGCGTAAATTAAGAGCCGAATTACAAAATAAATTAAGACGCTAAGCGTACTTGTAAGGTTTGAATTATGAATCAAAATGCAATTAAAAAAATCGTAATAGCAGGTGGCGGAACCGCCGGTTGGATGTGCAGCGCTGCAATGGCAAAGCTGCTAGGTAAAAATATTGAAGTGTGCTTAGTTGAATCCGATTTAATTCCTACCGTAGGGGTTGGGGAGTCTACTATTCCTACGCTGCATATATTTCATGATTTGCTAAAAATCAGCGAATCAGAATTTATGGCAGCCACTAACGCCACGTTTAAATTAGGCATATCGTTTGAGGGCTGGAAACAAAACCAGCAAAGCTACTTTCACTCATTTGGTTATGTTGGGCAAGGCTGTTGGGCTGCAGGTTTTCAGCACTTTTGGCTAAAAGGTATGCAACAAGGTGTTGCAGCCGATATTGGCGACTATTGCACAGAGCACGTAGCAAGTCGCTTGGGTAAATTTGCCGTAGTGCCGAATCAAGACCGTAACCATGCTTATCAGTTAGATGCAGGTTTGTACGCTAAATTTTTACGAAATTTTGCACAGCAAAACGGCGCTAAACGTATAGAAGGCATGATAAGCAAAGTTAACTTAGAGCCCACTAATGGCTTTATAAAATCGCTTACTTTAGGTGACGGGCAAATTATTGAGGGTGATTTATTTATAGATTGCACCGGCTTTAAAGGTTTATTAATAGAGCAAGCGCTACACACCGGATACGAAGATTGGAGCCATTGGCTCCCGTGCGACAGCGCAGTAGCAGTACAAACCGAATTAGTAAGCCCAATAGTGCCATATACGCGTGCAATGGCACATAAATGTGGTTGGCAGTGGCAAATACCGCTGCAAAGCCGCCGTGGTAATGGCTTAGTGTTTTGTAGTAAATACATGAGCGATGATGAGGCCAAAACAGCGCTACTCAATAACGTAGAAGGCAAACCTATTAATGAGCCGCGCGTTATTAAATACCGCACCGGTACACGGCGTAAACATTGGAACAAAAACTGTGTTGCTATTGGCTTGGCAAGTGGTTTTATTGAGCCGCTAGAATCAACCAGTATTCATTTAATTCAGCAAAGCATTATAAGATTAATGCAAAACATGCCAACCAAAGCAATCGAGTCGTGCTATCAAGATGACTTTAATAACAAAATGCGCTTTGAGGCCGAAAACATTCGCGACTTTATTGTGCTGCATTACCATGTGACACAGCGCACCGACAGCGACTTTTGGCGTTACTGTAAAAACATGCAAATACCAGAATCGCTTGCCAAACGCATTGAGCTATTTAAGCAAAGTGGGCATGTTTATAAAGTAGAGCAAGAGTTATTTGGTGAAGCCTCGTGGTTACAAGTGATGTTAGGGCAAGGGCTAGTGCCGCAAAATTATCACCCAATTGTTGATAGCATGAGCGATGATGAGCTTAAACGATTTTTAGAATCAATAAAAAATCATGTTGCTAAAAAAGCAGATAGCTTACCGAGTCACATTGATTTCATTAATCATTATTGCAAGGCTAAGTAAGTATTATGCTAACACTTGGCAATAATTTACAGCCGCAGTATGAGTTTATAGGGCAAGAGCAAACGCCAATTATTATAATTGACAACTACCTGAGTGAGCCGCAAAAACTTATAAACTTAGCGCAAAGTGCTGATGAAAGTGCTGAAAATCATGCGCAAAATCAGGGAGAGTTTAAACCTGACGAACTCACTCAATACCCAGGTTTACGCATGCCGCTACCAAAGCAATGTGTAGTTGATTACCTAAAGCCGCTTATACAGGGGTTTTATAACGTATTTAATATTGGGCAAACACTTACCCCATACCCAAAAGATAATACCTTATCGTTAATTACTAAAACGCAGAAGCAGCTATCACCAATACAAACCTTGCCACACTTTGATACCAACGATCCTAACTTAATTGCCATTATTCATTACCTTGGCGAAGGCGAGCATGGCGGCACTGGATTTTTTAGACATAAAAAAACAGGGTTTGAAACAATAAGCACAAAGCGCAAAAACACGTATTTAATGCATGCTCAACACATCCTTGAACGCAGCAAGGTAAAACCTAGTTACTGCACCACACAGCACAATGAGTTTGAGTGCTACAAGCACGTAGAATATAAGCCAAATAGGCTTATTGTGTTTCCTGGGTATTTGCTGCACACCAGTTTACTTAATACGTCTACCGATATTTCACCGTGTCCACAAACAGGGCGGCTAACGGCTAATATGTTTGTTCATTTTAAATAGGAATACTATGTCTTTTTCTTTACCTAGATTCGCATATAAAGGTTGGCTATTAAGCTTTTTTGTATTGGCTCTGAGTACAGCAACAGTGCAAAAAAGTAATGCTACAGGGTTTGATACCCTCCCTAAAAAGCAATTTAATGTGCTGCTATTTACAAAAACTGCAGGGTGGCACCATAAGTCGCAAACCGAAGGCGTTAAAGCGCTAGAAGGCTTAGCCGATAAGCACTTTTTTAACTTAATTTGGCACGAAGAAAGCCATTATTTTAACGACGATTACTTAAAAAATGTTGATGTAGTGGTATTTTTATCAACCACGGGCGATATTTTAAACCCAAAAGAGCAAGCCGCGCTTGAGCGATTTGTAAAAGCAGGTAAAGGCTTTGTTGGCATTCATAGCGCATCAGATACCGAATACGACTGGCCGTGGTATCAAAAGTTGGTGGGGCGCACCTTTAACATTCATCCTGTTATTCAAACTGGCGTACTAAGTAAAGTGCCTAATACTCGCTTTATTGGCTTAAACCATATGCCGCAGGAAATGCTTTGGACCGACGAGTGGTACGAATTTGGGCCCGAGCTAACTAAGTTAAACTACTTACTCACAGTTGATGAGCAAAGTTACAACCCAACTGCCGATTGGGGTAATAACAAAACAGGCTCGGGTATGGGGGCGTTTCATCCTATTTCGTGGTATCACAATTACGATGGTGGCCGCTCATTTTATACAGCCCTTGGGCATACTAATGCTGTGTATAAAAGTGAGTTTTTAACAGAGCATATTTATGGCGGAATTTATTGGGCTGCAACGGGTAAAGGGTTAAAAAAGTAGCAATTAATAAATAACCAATAAATACGCTTTTAACACTATTTATGTCGATTTAGGCTGCTTTTTTAAGCGGCCTTTTATATTTTTTAAGCACTTATTAAACACCTTCACACATTTCACTTAGTTTATAAAACAAACAAATAATTTTGAGAATTCCTTGATCAAATGGTCAAAAAGACTATATTAAATTTGCACGCTGATATAATTCAAATAAAGAGGATAAACATGAAAGTATTTTTTAAAATAACAACTTTATTGTTAACGCTAATAAGCTATCAATCACTTGCTGCATTTAATAATAACCCATCGAGTGTAGGCGCCGACAGTTCAGGGACATACCGTAACCTCGCACAAGAAATGGGTAAAACAAATATACAGCAAAAGGTGAATAGTACTTTTGACAATATGTTTGGCTATAACAACACTCAACAACTTTACTACCCGTACACCGAAAACGGTGTTTATAAAGCACACTACATAAAAGCAATTAACCCAGACGAAGGCGACGATATAAGAACAGAAGGGCAATCGTGGGGAATGACCGCCGCTGTCATGCTTAACAAACAAGAAGAATTTGATAACCTATGGCGCTTTGCAAAAGCGTATCAAAAAAATCCAGACAATCACCCTGATGCTAAAAAACAAGGCGTTTACGCGTGGAAACTAAAGCTTAATCAAAACGGCTTTGTTTATAAAGTGGATGAGGGCCCCGCTCCCGATGGTGAAGAGTACTTTGCGTTTGCACTACTTAATGCCTCTGCTCGTTGGGGGAATTCGGGTGAGTTTAACTACTACAACGATGCCATTACCATGTTAAACACAATTAAAAATAAGCTGATGGAAAACCAAATAATCCGCTTTTCACCTTATTTAGATAACTTAACAGATCCTTCATACCATATACCTGCGTTTTATGACTACTTTGCAAATAACGTAACTAACCAAGCAGACAAAACTTACTGGCGACAAGTAGCCACAAAAAGTAGAACCTTACTTAAAAACCATTTTACAAAAGTAAGTGGTAGCCCGCATTGGAACTTACCTACATTTTTATCGCGCTTAGATGGCAGCCCTGTTATTGGCTACATTTTTAACGACCAAGCAAACCCAGGTCAATGGTATGAATTTGATGCATGGCGCGTAATTATGAATGTGGGTTTAGACGCGCATTTAATGGGTGCTCAAGCGTGGCATAAAAGCGCAGTAAATAAAGCACTGGGCTTTTTAAGTTATGCAAAAACAAACAACAGTAAAAACTGCTACGAGCAAGTGTATTCATACGGTGGAGCGCAAAACAAAGGCTGTGCAGGCGAAGGTCAAAAAGCCGCGAATGCAGTAGCGTTACTTGCTTCAACAAACGCTGGGCAAGCAAATGAATTTTTTAACGAGTTTTGGTCTTTATCGCAACCAACAGGTAGCTACCGTTACTACAATGGTTCGTTATATATGTTAGCTATGCTGCATGTATCGGGCAATTTTAAGTTTTATAACAACACGTTTAATTAAAATAACACTACCTAAGTAGCAAAAGCCTAAGCGGCAAAAGCTTAGGTAGCAATAACTTAAATAATAAAAAACCGGTGTAACTAAGTTACACCGGTTTTTGTGCTTAACGAGTGAGCTTAACTTTCTCTTTAATACGTTGCTTAACTAATTTAGCTAATTAGCCAAACCCGCTACTTTTACATCAAGCGTAAACAAGCCCTTAGCGGTGGTTATTAATAACGTTTTGCGATTTTTACCACCAAAGGCAAGGTTGGTTACATTAGGGCCCAGTTCAATTTTATCGATAAATGCACCTTCTGGCGTATAAATATTAATAACGCCTTTTTTGTGGCTGCTAACGTAAATATTGCCAGCGGAGTCTACTTTTATGCCATCGGGCGAGGTTACTTTAATAAAGTCTTCGCGTGGTGAAATATCACCGTTTTCATCAATGGTGTATTTGCTTACGCGGTTGCTAAAGTCGCCAATATAAAGGGTATGCTGATCTGGGGATAGTGCAACACCGTTGGGCTTTTCAAGCGTAGCGTCAATTAAACTAAGTGTGCCCGTATTGCTTAACTTATACACACCGGTATAAGACATTTGCTGAGTGCGTTCGCCTAGTTGCCAATTAGGATCGGTAAAAAATATATCGCCATTTTTATGCATAGTCATATCGTTTGGCGAGCTAAAGCTTAGCCCATCAAATTTATTGACTATTACGGTATTGGTCTTACTTTTTATATTAATTTTAGAAAGCGATTGCGTACTATGGTTAAGCGTATAGAGGCTCTCTCCTTTGGCATACAAGCCGTTTGTACCACTGTGTTTTAAATAAGTGGTGAGGGTATTGGGAAGCACTAATTTATAAATGGTCGAATCAGGGCCAAGTGCTTGCGAGCTAGCAAAGTTCATTTCTGAAAAATAAAACGCATTGTCTTGGCTTGACCACGTTGGGCCTTCTAAAAATAATAAATTGTCACTAACAAGTGTGGGTGTTACGCCCTTTATTAATGGCGACTGCTCATTGCTTTGGCTGTTTACAGTGTTTAACAAAGGTGTATTTTCAGGTTGTTGTGCCAGCGCTGCTTTATTAAAACAGAGCATTAATACAACTAAGCTTAGCGTTTTTTTGTGTGTTTTTAGCATAGACGTTTACTCAGGTTTGTTTAATTTATAATTAATGGTCATTTTGACTATATCATTTATTTTTTTCGTTGTATGATATTTATCGAAAATAATAACGATTCAACGGAGCACACACATGCATAAAAAACACACACTCAGCCTGCTTTTACTTGCAGGGTCATTAAGCGTAAACGCTGCACAAGACCAAGCTCTTAAAAACACCTTTGCAGACTCATTCAAAATGGGGGTTGCTGTAAATCAAGATATAGTGACAGGCAAAAACGCAGCCGCGCAGTCAATTATTGCTAAGCAATTTAATACAGTCACCCTAGAAAACGCCATGAAAGCAGAAGTAATTTACCCACAGCAAGGTAAGGTCGATTTTAGTGGTGCAGATGCGTTTATAGATTTTGCCAAGCAAAATAACATGTTTACCGTAGCCCACACCTTAGTGTGGCATAACCAAACGCCTGACTGGTTTTTTACAAATAGCAAAAATGAGCCAAATACCCCAGCAGAGCAATTAGAGCAAATGCGTAAACACATAGAGCTTGTAGCAGGGCGCTATAAAAACAAAGTAGATGCGTGGGATGTAGTTAACGAAGTGATTGCTGATGATGGCTCTTATCGCCCAACTGTGTGGGTTAACCGCGTAGGCGATGGCGATACTATGGTAAAAGCCGCGTTTAAATACGCCCAGCAGTATTCACCTAGTACCGAGCTTTACTACAACGATTTTAATGCATGGCGACCAGAAAAAAGAGACGGCATTATACGCATGATCAAAATGCTGCAAAAAGAGGGTATTCGAATCGACGGCATTGGCATACAAGCGCACTGGGGGCTTAACTTTCCTAAAATGCAATACATTGAACAAGCCATCGATGCATATGCCGCGCTGGGTATAAAAGTGATGATCACCGAGCTTGATATAGACGTGCTGCCTTTAACAAAAGAAGGGCAGATTACCGGCACCGATATGATGAAACCACAGTTTCAGTTAGAAGAGTTTGAAACCTACCTCGACCCATACAAAAATGGCTTGCCGAGCGACGTAGAAGCGCAACTAAACGCCCGTTATAAAGCCTTGTTTGAACTGTTTTACGCAAAACGCGACAAAATAGACCGCGTAACCTTTTGGGGATTACACGATGGTATGTCGTGGAAAAACGACTACCCAATCCCAAACAGAACAAACTACCCATTACTATGGGATCGTAATTTAAACCCTAAGCCAGTTATTAAAACCATCGCTGATGTAGTTAAGTAAATCGCATTGTGTAGTCAAAGCCGAGTATTTTTAAATACTCGGCTTTTTTTGTTTGCAAATTTTTATATGGAGGCAAATAAAAGTCATTTTTCTAAGCGATGAGCTGGTAAACCTTGATCTTACCTAAGTAATACAAGCACAAGTATCACTTACACCTTCTATTTAATTATTTTTATCAGACTCAAATCAAACTCAAAGCATACTCAATATGAAACGGGTCAAATTTTAGCCTTGATCCTTATTGTTAAATAGACTATAACAATGTTGGTTTTAGGTTGATTTTATGATTGCATATTCACACACACGATATAAAACAATAAATTTTAATTTAAACCTTAACTATAACTTTATGATTTTAAATTTATATTTGTACCTTTGTACAAAGTAAATATTAACGTTTGAAGAGATATTAAAATAATAAATATAAATGACCGTTTGTTTTTCTAATTGGTTGTAGTCATATTGAATAATAGCTTTTGATGATGCAGTAGAAATACTCTTATCATATTTTATTCACTCAAATGGCTTTACTGCACCCAGTTTAAAAACGACTCATTTATTGCTTTAGTCTAAGGAATAAAAAATGAATAAATCGATTTTTCGTAATACCGGATTAGTGACCTTAGTATCACTATTAATGGCGTGCGGGGGGGATAATAAAGATACACCGGTGCCTGAACCCATACCGGAAGTAGTAGCCCCTGATACTCCAGCGCCTGAAGCGCCAATAGCAGCTGAAATAACAAATGGTGGGTTTGAAGAAGAGACTACAGGGCAAACAACGCCCGTCGGAAATTGGGTATTTAGACCAGATCAAGAATCAAGCGCTACTTCTACTATAGAGATAATTGAATCGCAAGAAGGCGTTAATACTTACAAAGGCACCAAAGCAGCGGAGGTTATTGTTAATACATTGGGTGACAACCCTTGGGGAATTGAAATAGCTTATGAAGACCTTCCTATCACTGGAGGTAAAAATTACGAGTTTAGTGTTTGGGCCAAAGGTGAAGAGGGAACCAGTGCCGATTTTTGGATTCAAACACCTGCGCCAGATTATGGCCAACTTAGCCTAGTAAAAGAAACACTCACAGGCGAGTGGCAAAAAATAACATTAACAGCCGCAACAGCCGAAGCTGACTCTTTAGTTAGGCTGGCAATTCACTTTTCAAAAGAAGAGAACATTAACAAGTCTATTTATCTAGACGAATTTTCAGGCTTTATTTTAGACGATGTACCAGCAGAAGAAATACCTGATGTTCAATACAGCGAAGTGACAGCACAAAGTTTAAAAGCATTAGCACCTAATTTTAATATTGGTGTAGCTGTTCCTGCGGGTGGATTTGGTAACAGCATAATAGACAGACCAGAGATTAAAACGATTATTGAACAACACTTTAATCAACTCTCTGCTGAAAACATTATGAAGCCTACCTATTTACAACCAACCCAAGGTGAATTTTTTTACGATGATTCTGATGAGCTAATTAACTACGCCAAAGACAACTCTCTCACGGTACATGGTCATGTTTTTGTGTGGCACTCGCAAATTGCGCCTTGGATGCAGAGTTTTCAAGGTGATAAAGCCGCGTGGATAACCATGATGGAAAATCACATCACTCAAGTTGCCACTCATTTTGAAGAAGAAGGCGATAACGATACCGTAGTGAGTTGGGATGTAGTTAACGAAGCGTTTATGGAAAACGGTAAATACCGCGGTGAAAAAACCACAAACGACAGCGCCGACGAATCTGTGTGGTTTGAAAATATAGGTGCTGAATTTTTACCGTTATCATATAAAGCAGCAAGAGCAGCAGATCCTGATGCCGACTTATACTACAACGATTACAACCTGATTTGGAATGCTGATAAATTAGATGCTGTTATCAATATGGTTAACGACTTTCAAACCAATGGTGTGCCTATTGATGGTATAGGGTTTCAATCTCATATTTCACTTAACAGCCCTGATATTTCAACCATTCAGGCACACCTTCAAAAAGTGGTCGATATTCGCCCTAAAATCAAAGTAAAAATTACCGAGCTAGATGTTCGTATGAACAACGAAGGCGGCATTCCTCTAACTTACCTAACCAGTGAAAGAGCGGACGAACAAAAGCAGTACTACTACGATATTGTTAAAACATACCTAGAAACTGTACCTGAAGATCAACGCGGTGGCATAACTATTTGGGGCGTAATTGACGAGGATAGCTGGTTACAAAACTGGCCAGAGCCAACAACAGAATGGCCTCTGTTATTTTTTAATGACTTTACTGCAAAACCTGCCTTACAGGGATTTGCTAATGCATTAAAAGAGCTAATTGAAGTAGCTGAACCAGCACCTTCATCAGAGCTGCTAACTAATGGCGACTTTGAAGCCGGACTTGATTCATGGCAAGCTCGTGGTAGTGCAAGCATAACTCTTGAAACAACCCAAGCTCATAGCGGTAATAATAGCGCTTTAGTACAAGGGCGAACTGAAACGTGGAATGGGTTACAAAAGGATGTAAAAGGCTTATTTACAGCAGATAAAACCTATAACGTATCTGCATGGGTTAAGTTATTTGACGACAGCACAACAGTGTCGCCAGATATAAAACTAACGCTACAAATAGAGCACACTAGCACCGAGTACCTTGAGCTTACACCCGTTACTACCGTTAACGCGGGTGACTGGGTTCAGTTATCAGGTACTTACACACATTCAATCACAACGCAGGAAAGCGCCGCTTTACTTTATGTTGAGTCAAGTGAACTCACCGCTGACTTTTATGTGGATGATGTATCGGTAACCTTGGTCGAATAATAAACCTAACTAAAAGTAATTAACCCTAGAGTAAATAGTCTGTACTTTTATACAGACTATTTTTTTAGCGGGCTTTAATTTTTTATGCAAAGCGTAGTAAGGGAACTCTCGTTACCTTTTGAGGAGGCTTGTTGGAATGCCTTAATAAACGATTATCCGATCCCGATCGCAATCAGTATAAACTAGCCATTACCGGATCATCGTAATTTAAATACTCGTTTTTTAAGTTAAGTCGTCAGATCACAGATTCTCCATCCTGCATAATTACACTTGTGCAGGTGCTCTGTCGGAAATCGAGATTTATCCATTGCAATACAAAGTAAGTGCTCAGGTCTTGAGAAGGCAACATAGAGCATTTTCATAAATCCTTTTTTTCTCACTGCTTTTGGTTGTATTGTATTTTCGTTGAGGATGTAATCAATTAAAGTACCTATATCAAAATTATAGTTTTTCGTTTCTAGTACAAGTGTTGCAGCATGCGTTTCGCCTTTGACAGAGTGAATAGTAGATACTTCATTTTCTACTCTTCGTCCGTTGATTTCTATTATGACCCTATTAGAGCAAGTTTCATTTAGCGGCGTATTCTGAACAGTAGAACTATCAAAAAGAATAAAGTCCTGTGGAACTATAGATGTTTGTATACCGCTTAATATTAATAATTTTGAAATCGTATTATTCCATTGATTTGCATCCATTGAGCTATCAAGAAATTCTTTAACTAAAATATTGAAAGTAAGTAAATTATTTGAATCTTTCAAATATTTACGTGTACTGGCTATAGAGTAAAAAGATTTTGAGTTATCTGAAAAAATCAATTCACAGTCACTTATGCGACCACATTTTGCAATGCCATTTAAAATCATTTGATATGCTTCATGGCCTTTTCTTAGACGTTTTGCTTCATAGAAATAATGAATTAGTTTTTTGGGTTTAAATTTATTGGTATTATTGTTTTTATTAAATGAGTCGAGATAATGGCAAATTGTTAAACTATCTTCTTTTCTTTTTCCGACAGCACCAACAGTTTTTATGGGTTTGTCGCTGTCAGCAGGAATAACTTGTTCACACAAACTAGCAAATGCATTAAAAACATTATATCTCGAGTTTTCATCAACTAAAAAGATGGTATGTGGAGAAACCTCTGGAACAGTTTTATTCGAAGTGAGAGCTATACGGTTATAACTTAAATTTTTTGCCAATAAGGCAATTGAGTTATCAAATCGATGACTGTTTTCAACTTTGTCTAATATAGCAGGATTATAAGTTTGGTTTTCTTCTCCATTACCACTATATATTGCTTGATCCGGGTCACCAAACCTCTGATATTTCACATTATCGTGCAGGAATATTTTATTCAATAATTCGTCTTGAAATTTTTGTGTATCTTGCATCTCATCAATGAATGCGATGGGGAACCTGTGGCGAATTGAGTCTAGTATTTTTGGGGTTTCATGAATGAACTTTTCAGCGAAAGCATACATTTCGTGATAATAATAATATCCATCATTTATGAGTATATCTTTAGCTTTTTTTATTTCCTTATAGCTATTTGATGTCGATTCAGAGTTAAACCCAGGAACTTTCAGTTTTAGTTGTCCCTCATTAAATTTATATTGCAACTCTTGTAAAGACGTTATGAATTTATTTTCTAAATAAGTCCTTGTTCTTCGACTAAGAAGATACCAAGCTTTAGTGTTACACATTTCGTCATCAATTTGATGAACACATAGCTCATTTGAGCGGAGCGCTGGTATAGCAATGTATTTGTTTATAAATTCCTGAATAGTGCCAATGAAGTGTGGGTAAGATAACAATTTAACACCATCTGAATTTTTGTTAAGACGGTCTATAATTTCTTGTTTAGCAACATTTGTGTGTGTCAGAACACAGATACCTTGATGTTTACTTTGCCATTTTTTAGCTATGATTAGCAACTTTGCAGCAACCATAGTCGTTTTTCCACTTCCAGGACAAGCTTGTACGTCATCAAATATTTTTATTATACTTTTTCTTGTTTCATCAAAAGTGATACCTAACTGTTGTTCGATCTCAATAATGTCAGCATCATAAATCTCAATCATTCTGGCTAATATCCGTATTAGTTGCTGTTTGTAACAATGGGAGCGGTTCAGTCACATATTCGATGGCATCAATAATATATCTAGGTAGCTTGCTCCTTAATAATTCTGGTTGACCACTGTACTTTGATATAATGCTCGCTAGTACATAACTCATTTCACTTTTAGCATTTCCTTTACTTTCAATCATTCCGTACAATTGAACAGCTCTAATCTGGTTGTTCGTACTTAAATCGTCAAACCCTTCATTGGTATCGTGTAGTGCAAGATAAATTTCTTCTGCTAAACCATACTTCGCTAAACAGAATTCAAATGTCCAATCGCTAGATATAAATGTTTTAACTAACTCGCCATCATGTGCTTTTTTCGTTGCTATCTGCGAATCTATACCAGCTTGATCAAGTTCATTAAGCCAATAACGAAGATTGCCACCTTTACCAGTCTCAGAATTTGGTTGTTTTTTTACTTTAAAACCATGAGGGTTAGCAACTAGTTTCTCAGCTTCATCTGGCCACAAGTCGAGATCCGTTACACAGGCAACTTTTATAGGTAAAGGACTTGATGCTATTGAGTTAGAGTTAGAGCGATAAATCTTAGCGTATCTCTTCCTTGATAATCCATTAACACTTACTAGTGATACACCGTAATCCTCCAAGGGTCTGTCGAGTAGCTCGGCAATTTGAGGTAACAGAACAACTTCAGCAACACCTTCGACTAGAAGTACACCTTTTGCAAAGAACATATTAGCTTTTGTGGAATCCAAAAATTTTTCCAAAAACACATAATCATCCGGTGCTAATGCAGTATGGGTTTCTGTAAGTGGGAAAGCTTTACCGTTTTGCATTAATATCAAACTTTGAAGAGGGGCTTTTGATGCTAAAACAGTGCTATGAGTAGATAATATGCATTGCAGATTACTATTATCTTCACGTAGGTATTTAATGAACTTTAACTGTAATTGAGGGTGAATATGTGCTTCTGGTTCTTCAACTAATAAAAGGGGATATTGATCTTCTTCTTGCTTAATTAGCATTAGCTCTGTAGCCATAAACAACAAACTACTATAACCCAGACCATGCTTAATGCCTGTACCATCAAGTTCGAGGGTAAGCTTCTCTAGAATAGACTTTAATGCAAATGTTTTTTCAGCTTCATTCATATCATTATAAACTTTACTACCGAGTAAACTTAATGCTGGAGAAAATACGTTTGATTTAAATGTTAAGGAGTTTAGTAGAGTGGCAATACTTTCTTGTGCGGTTTGAATTGATAAATCCGCTTGAATTTGATTACTTGCTGCTGTAAGTAATTCTATAATACGTTTAGTGGCAACATTATCACCAGCTAGACTGCTGTTACTTCCTAATATTTGTGACAATCTTGATGATCTTCCTGCTTTTAATTCAGCTTCAGCATCACGAAGAGGTTTTAAGTAAGTGGTCGCTAGATAGTCACGTATGTCTCGTTCAATTATTGGTCCGTCACCATTTTTTCCTGAATGAATTTCAGTTTTAATATATTGGGTTTTTTTTGAGAAGTTTCTAGTTAATTTTGCTGTCAGTGTAATGTAGAGACGAGGTTCGTGAATTTGATCCGCGTTTACTTCTGTTGTTAAGTGTTCGAGAAAAATTCCAGATTCACATAAAGATAAATCAACGAACTGTAATTTTATTTGAAGTTCATTCTTACCACTTAAAAAGTCAGTGTCAGTAATTGAAACCCATTCAGCAGAGGTAGTATCAAGGGCAATTCTTATGGCATCAATGACAGAGCTTTTACCTGCATTATTTTCACCGACTAATAAATTTAAGCCTTTATTAAACTCGATTGAAAAATTTTCAAATTGTCGAAAGTTCCGTACTGCTAGCCATGATAAATACATTGTTGGCATCCTATCCATTTGAGTGTCATTAATTATCTATGTTAACTTACCAAGAAATAAAAGTAATATTTTATTACTTGGTAAGTTGGGTCAATATA
This sequence comes from Pseudoalteromonas sp. c7(2019), assembly GCF_011378625.1. Lineage (NCBI taxonomy): Bacteria > Pseudomonadati > Pseudomonadota > Gammaproteobacteria > Alteromonadales > Pseudoalteromonadaceae > Pseudoalteromonas > Pseudoalteromonas sp. c7(2019). Next base: position 113,340 of record NZ_WTKS01000010.1, read on the forward strand.
CATTCAAATTAAAGTATGAAGTAATTAACTCATTGAATTATTAATTAAATTATCTGTTAGTAGATTATCATAGATAGAAGTACAATAACTTAACCCCATATCAGGCTATTTTTTCCTCTAAAAGCGAAGCGTCTCTTAACCTCTTAGTGCATAATTTTCTTAGTCTATTCCACTAAAAAGCCACTAAACCTACTTAGCCTGATACCTCACGACTACAAACTTAAGTGGCACATCGCCGTTGTTATAAATGCCATGTACGTCATTAGGCGCTGCAAATAAAATATCCCCAGTATGAGCAGGCTGGCTTTTGCCATTAAGCGTCCAGGTGCCAGAGCCTTCAAGAATCATTAGGTATTCTTCATCAGGATGCTGGTGGGCAGGATGTATTTCGTTATTAGGTTTAATAACCGCAACGCCTGTAATAGCACCTTTAGTGAGTGGTGTATCGCCATAAAAATAAGTATGAAAATCACCGCCTTCGTAGTGAGTAATGTGCGCGTCTTTTTGACTCACAATAGCTGATGTAAGTTGTGTGGGTTTATCTGCTGCGTTTACAGGCAATGCTATGGTGGCTGCGGCTGTAAGTAATACGCCGGTTACACAATGTTTAACTGTTAAATGGTTCATGGTTGTAATCCTTATTATTTAACGCTTAGGTTAATTAAATAAACCCAGTCGTTGTTAGGTGTGTTGGGTGGTGTTGCCAGTTGTGTACTCGTTGCGGTATTTACACAAAAGCGTTTGCCGTTTATGTAGTTGTTAGTTCGTGGGTTAAACCAGTCGAGGGTGTAACACGCATTTGGTAATGTGACCTGAGCTTGGCTTGCGTTACTAAAATAAAATAAGTAAAACGTTGAGTTATCACTTAACGCCCAGCCTGTTTTTGTAAGCTCTGGGGCTGGTGTAAGTTTTTTAAATGGCACGTATTTTTGAAAAAACGCAACGGCGTTGGTCATCGCTAAATAGTAATCTTTGTATGGTGTTAAATCTTGCTCTGTTAGGTCGCCGCCACCGCCTAAGTAAAACTCAATGCCTGCGCCGCCAGCCATAAAAGTTGCCCACACGTTACTTTTACGCCACGTATCTACATTGTTTGCATACTCGTAAATATAGGCCTCGTCCATGGTGATCACCCACGGGTGAGGATTGTTTTGAGTAAGCTGGCGGTACTTTAAAACATCGCCGTAAGTGGTGTTAGTTTTAAGTTCACCTTGTAAGCTTGCCCCTGTGTAGGCGGGGTAGCCCAAAATGTTGTCGTTTGGTTTATCGTAAATGTGGTAGTCGAGCGACGGGCCGTTATGTATCACAATATGCTCAGGGTAGTAGGTGAGTGATTGAAAGTAATCGGCAAATTGCTTTCTTTGTTTTGTGGTATTAGCTTTTTGTTGTTTATCGTCGCCGCTTGGATCTTGCCAGCCGTTTTCTTCGCCTATATTCCACGTGGTTGCTAAATGATAGCCAAAGCGGGCAAATAACTCGCGATAGTAAATTTTGCGACTAACAGCAAAGTCGTTTTTAAGCTGGCTTTCGTTCCATTCAAACAGTGATTCGTTTTCGGTTTCGCTCATTACAAAGTGAGTCATTATGCCTTTTTGCTGCATGTGGCTAAATACAATATCCCACTGAGCTAATTTAGATACATCGTAGCGTGTGGTTTGGGTTTTGCTAAGCCATGGCCAAACTTGGTCGCCATCGCCGTAGGCGTTCATGGTTAAAAAGTAATACGCGTTAATGTTAAGCGACGCTAAATAATTAATTAGCCCAATAATGCCTTTAGAAGATTGATGACTACTATTATCAGTCTCTGTATTGGTTGTTTGCCATGTAGGGTCGCTATTTTGCCAATGCTTTATGTGCGCTTGGTAGTTACGCTTTGTGGGAGTGGCATCAAACCCTGAAAAGCCAAGCAGCACTTCGGGGCTGTTAGCACCGGCTTTTAAAAAGTACTCTTTTGAGCCATTAAACTGCAAATAGGGTTTATTAACGTATTCAAGCTTACCTTTGCTTTTAAAGTCTTTACTGCTGGATGATTTAGTGGCGGCGGTAACATTAAACTCGCCTGTTTGTTTATCAAAAAATCCGGCTGATAGCTCGTTTGTAACAGTATTTAATGGCACGCTTGCGATATTACTGCCTTTAACAAATGAGAGTGTATAGCGCCATTTGCCAAGTTCGTTGGGCGAAAACAAAACTTGCCATTTGTTGCCTGCTGTTGCATGTGTTTGAGCAGTGTTTGCATCGGCTGCATAATATCCAGGTACTGTATATTGCTTATTAGTGGGGCTGGTAAATGTGGCATCTAAGCGGTAGTCGGTAAAGGGGTTAGGCGTGGCAAGCTCGCTGGTGTGCGGGCCTTCAAGGGTTAAGCTTAATTTATGCCAGATAGGCACGTGAGTGCTGGTTTGCTCTGCGCGAATTAGGGCGCTGAATATAAATGAGGCGAAAAATGCGCTAATTAACAGAAGCCGTTTTATTGTTATTTTTTTCATGTGTATCCTTGCTAATTTTGTTGCTAGTAAAGTGTGTGATTAAGGAATATGTACTGTGTTATTTTTGTTCAGTCTATTTTAATAAAACGTTGTTGTCAAAAGGACTATATGGTGTTAAGTTTACCTTGCACACTAAAAAAAACACAACAGGTACATCATGCATAAAAATAAACTTACGATTGCTATTTTATTAGGAATGTCGAGCCTTGCACTTGGCTGTAATGACTCAGCAGAGCAAAGTAAACCGACATTAAAATCGCAAAAAGCGCCGGAGAAATTAACGCTTAAAGCGCAATTTAAAGACCACTTTAAAATTGGCACAGCGATTAGCCGCGACCAAATATTAGGGGCTTTGCCTGAAGATTTAAACGTAGCTAAAGCGCAATTTAATACCTTTACGCCAGAGAACTCAATGAAGTGGGAGCGTATACACCCAGAGCTTGAAACGTATGACTTTGAAGCTGCTGATGCGCTAGTTCAGTACGCACAAGAGAACAACCAAGAATTAGTTGGGCACACATTAGTGTGGCATTCGCAAACTCCTGACTGGGTTTTTGAAGACGAGCAAGGCGAGCCGCTAACCCGCGATGCATTACTTAAGCGCATGCAAAACCATATTAATACTGTTGCAGGGCGCTATAAAAACCGTATTTTTGCATGGGACGTGGTAAACGAAGCACTTAACGAAGACGGCACACTGCGTGAATCTAAATGGAGCACCATTATTGGTGACGACTTTATAGAATACGCGTTTAAATACGCTAAACAGGCAGCACCTAATGCCAAGTTATATTACAACGATTACAACTTGTATAAGCCAGAAAAAAGAGCCGGTGCAATTGCGCTTATTAAAAATTTGCAAAGCAAAGGTATTCAAATTGATGGTATTGGTATGCAAGCGCATTACTCGCTTGATAACCCAGAGCTTTCGTTAATGGAAGACTCTATTTTGGCATACGCAGCCACTGGCATTGATGTGATGATAACCGAGCTTGATATTTCGGTATTACCGTTCCCTGAAGGTGAAGAGCAAGGCGCTGACATTTCGTTAGATATTGCCTTGCAAGAGCGCTTTAATCCATACCCAGATGGTTTACCGAGTGAAGTAAACACCCAGTTAGGTGAGCGCTATAAAGCCGTGTTTAACATACTTAAAAAGCATGACGATAAAGTAAGCCGCGTTACATTTTGGGGCATAAGCGATGCACGCACTTGGCGAAACGATTGGCCAATGCAAGGACGCACCGATTACCCATTATTAATTGACCGTGAGCTTAAACTTAAAAGCTTTGTAAGCGACTTATAATCGCACTAAGTATTTAACCTCCCGCAAAGGATCGCTTAATAGCGATCCTTTTTTGGTTTATAAAATAGCTATTTTTTATTGGTTTTAGTTAAGCAGTAACTAATATGCGTTTGCAAAGGCACTTGTGGTGTTAAATAGCTAAATGGGAAGTGTGGGTTATTAGGGCTGTCGGGGCAAAATTGCGGCTCTAGGCAAATACCGTCAAATTGGTTAAACGGGCTTTTTAAATGCTGCCCTGTATATATCTGAATAGCAGGGTAGTTAGAAAACACACTCAGCATTACTTTTTCATCAGCACTTGTAAGCTCAGCGTGTTGCTTATTGGTTTGCAGGTTAAGTACTTGCTCGGTTACAAAGTTATGATCGAGTTTATCGGTTTTATTAAGCACCCGCGCATTTGTGTAGTCAAAAGTGGTATTTGCTATAGGGGCTATTAAACCTGTGGGAATGGCGTTTGTATCTACGGGGGTATAATGCGCGGCGGCCAGTTTTAATGCATGCCCTTGTGCGCTGTTATTAATGCCATTTAAATTAAAGTACGGGTGTGCTGTGGGCCCTGCAATGGTTTTTTTATTACTGGTAATTGTAAATTTAATATCAAGATTACTGTGGCTTTTACTGTTAGTGGTAAAGGTATACAGCACGTTAAATGTAGTTTTACCTGGGTAGCCGTTGTATTCATCGGGTAGGGTAATACTTAAACTTAATGCATTTTTGTGATGATAATCGAGCTGCCAAAACAAGTCGCTTAATGCTTTTTGGCCGCCGTGAAGTTGGTTTACGCCTTCGTTTTTATTAAGTGCATAAGCTTTATCATCAATGTTTATTTGGGCGTTACTTAGCCTGTTTGCATAAGGGCCGGCTACAGCTCCTAAGTAAAACGTGTCGTTTAAATAGTCATTAATATTAGAATAGCCAAGTATAATATTTCGTTTTTTACTATCAATATGGGTAACCCAGCTGGTAAGCCGGGCACCGTAGTTAATAATAGAAATAGTGTCGTTTACCTCATTACTTAGTGTGTATTGAATAAGTGAAGTTGTCATTGTGGTTACTCTTTTAATTGTTCGTTCTAGCTTTTTTAATTTCTTCTTTTACTATTGGGTACAGATCGTAAGTTGGGTAAAACTCAGTGCTGTAAGCTTTCCAACCATAACGTTCAATCGATAAATTTACTTTTGGTAATAATGCTGCCGGAAAGCGCAAGGTAACAACTTGCCCTATGCCCATCATTACTTTCCAAGATTCTACCGTTGCGCCCTCTGGCGGAAAATGTTTGTAAAAGTTAGCGTTGTTGAGTATTTCTTTTATTTCAGAGAGATTTTTTGATTGGTCGTGTTTTAAAAAAATTGTCAGCATTAGTTCATCATTCTGCTCGTCATTTGCCCATGCGTTAAAACTAGTACTTGCACTAAAAAGCATAATTAATAGTAAGTATTTCATAGTTCACCTTTGTTGGTTAATTGTAAAAATGCGCCGAGCTTTGGGAGGCTTAGCGCATTAATTGGATAAAGTTTGGATTATTTAGCGCATTACGCGTACTAAATATATTAAGCGTTGGCTTTAATTAACGCCTGCGCGGTGCTCACTACATTTTTGGTGGTAAAGCCAAAATGCTCTAATAACACATTACCTGGCGCCGACTCACCAAAAGTGCTCATACCAATTACTTTGCCTTGTAAGCCTACATATTTAAGCCAGTAATCTTGGTGTGATGTTTCAATTGCAATACGGTTTACAACTGAGTTTGGCAGTACACTTTGCTTATAATCGTCTGATTGCAGGTCAAACAATGTGGTGCTTGGCATTGATACCACACGCACTGCAACGCCTTGTGCTGTGAGCTCTTTAGCAGCTTGCATTGCTAAATCTACCTCAGAGCCTGTTGCAATTAAAATAAGCTCAGGTGCTTTATTGCTTTCGCTAAGAATATAGCCGCCTTTTTCTATATCGCTAATTTGCTGAGCACTACGTGGCTGGTGGTTGAGCCCTTGGCGACTAAAAATAAGCGCAGTAGGTTGCTGCTGATTTTGTATCGCGTTTTTCCACGATACTGCGGTTTCTACTGCGTCACATGGGCGCCATGTGACTAGGTTTGGGGTCATACGTAGGTTGGCTAGTTGCTCAATAGGTTGGTGAGTTGGACCGTCTTCACCTTGGCCTATAGAGTCGTGGGTATACACAAATATATTTTGAATACCCATAAGTGCCGACATTCTGACTGCGTTACGGGCATATTCCATAAACATTAAAAATGTAGCGCCGTAATTAATAAAACCACTGTGCAGTGATATGCCATTCATAATGCCGCTCATACCAAACTCGCGCACGCCATAAAACAGGTAATTACCGCTGGCGTCATCTGCGCTTATGCCTTTAGAGCCAGACCACAGCGTTAAATTAGAACCAGCTAAATCGGCAGAGCCACCCAATAACTCTGGTAAATGCGGGGCAAAGGCTTCAATAGTGTTTTGCGAGGCTTTTCGGCTTGCAATGTTGGCAGCGTCTTTGTTGCACTGTGCAATGTAGTTGTTTGCAATAGCTTCAAAACTTTCAGGCAAGGTGCGTTTAATTACGCGGCGTTCAAATTCTTTGGCAAGCTCTGGGTGGTTTTTGGTGTAGTCGCTAAACAGTTGCTGCCATTGTTTTTGTTTTTTATCACCGCTTTGTTTAGCGTCCCAATGGGCGTAAATATCATCACTGATACTAAATGCTTCATTTGGGAGGTTTAAAAATTTGCGCGCCGCAGTTATTTCGTCATTACCTAATGGCGAGCCATGGCAGTCGTGCGAGCCTGATTTATTTGGCGAGCCAAAACCAATTACGGTTTTACAACAAAGTAGAGTAGGTTTATCGCTCACTTGTTTTGCTTGTGCAATGGCGCTGGCAATTTGTTCTGGGTCGTGGCCGTCTATATCTTTTATTACATGCCAGCCGTAAGAGTCAAAGCGTTTAGCGGTGTCGTCGGTAAACCAGCCCTCAACGTGTCCGTCGATAGATATGCCGTTATCGTCCCAAAAAGCAATAAGTTTACCCAGGCCTAGTGTGCCTGCAAGCGAACATGCTTCGTGCGATATGCCTTCCATTAAACAGCCATCACCCATAAAACAGTAAGTGTAATGATCTACAATATCAAAACTCTCTTTGTTAAATTGTGCTGCTAGGGCTTTTTCGGCAATGGCCATACCTACAGCGTTTGATAAACCTGCGCCAAGCGGGCCTGTTGTTGTTTCAACACCTGGGGTATAACCGTATTCGGGGTGACCTGGGGTTTTGGAATGCATTTGTCTAAATTGTTTAAGCTCGCTAAGTGGTAGTTCGTACCCGCTTAAATGCAATAAAGAATAAATAAGCATAGAGCCGTGCCCGTTACTGAGTACAAAGCGGTCTCGGTTTGGCCAATTTGGATCGTTAGGATTGTGGTTTAAAAAATCGTTCCACAGTACTTCGGCTATATCGGCCATACCCATAGGTGCGCCCGGATGCCCTGAATTTGCTTGCTGTACCGCATCCATACTTAGTGCGCGAATGGCATTAGCAAAAGGCGCACGAGAAGAAAGCTGAGTCATGTATTACCTCAAATAAAATTAAAAAAGCCCGCACGTAATGTGGCAGGCTTGAGGGAAATTAGTGTAGTAGGTCTTCAACCAATTTAGCCAAAATACGCTGGTCTTTGGCAAAGTTACGAATGCCTTCACCGAGCTTTTCGCTGGCCATTGCATCTTCGTTGTGCTGCCATAAAAACTGCTGATGGGTAAGCTCGGTTATTTCACTTCGCGGCGCTTTTGTTATGTTTGCAGCGTCAAGTTTAGTAACCAGTTCACCTTCTTGGCTTTGTAAACTATTTAACAGTGGTGGCGAGATAGTGAGTAAATCACAGCCAGCAAGTTCGATTATTTCTTCAATGTTTCTAAAGCTTGCGCCCATTACCACCGTTTTATAATCGTACTTTTTGTAATACTGATAAATACCTGTAACCGACTGCACACCAGGATCTTCGCTTGGGGTGTATTCTTTGTTTTCAGCCGCTTTATACCAATCAAGAATACGCCCAACAAACGGAGATATAAGCGTTACGTTAGCTTGTGCGCATGCAATGGCTTGAGCCATCGAAAAAAGCAGGGTTAAGTTACACTTAATACCTTCTTTTTCTAACTGCTCGGCGGCTTTAATGCCTTCCCATGTTGAAGCAAGTTTAATAAGTACGCGGTCTTTTGAAATACCCGCTTGCTCGTAAAGCGAAATAAGCTTACGCCCTTTGGCAATACTTGCTTTGGTGTCAAACGATAAACGCGCATCTACTTCGCTTGATATACGCCCAGGTATTACCTTTAGTATTTCACAGCCAAAGTTAACAATAAGTTGGTCGCAAATAGCGTCAACGTCGTTGCCAGCTTTGCTTATAGCATCACTAATTAAATGTTTATACTGAGGTAATTTTGCAGCTTGTAAAATTAACGAAGGATTGGTTGTTGCATCAACCGGTTGTAGGGCTTTGATTGACTCTACATCGCCACTGTCGGCAACGACCGTGGTTACTTTTTTGAGTTGTTCTAACAAGTTCATAATGATGTACGCCTCGGCTTTAAAACCGAGGCGATGTCCTTATACGTAGCGGTTAACAATATTCTCAAGCAGTTCTTGGCGACCAGAAACTTGCTTAGGATCGATGTTGTTCTCGTGTACTAAGGCTGAAAGGCTTTCAAGTGATTGCTCACCATTTAGAATGCTTTGACCTAGGTCTTCTTTCCAACCAGCGTAACGTTTTTCAACAAAATCAGTCAGCTCGCCGCCTTCAATCATTGCTGCTGCATTGAGTAATGCTTTAGCCATCGTATCCATACCGCCAATGTGACCAATGAATAAGTCATCACGCTCACAAGATTGACGACGAAGTTTAGTGTCAAAGTTAAAGCCGCCCGTTGTAAAACCACCCATTTTTAAAATTTCGTAAACAACAAGTGTGCACTCAGCTACGTCGTTAGGAAATTGGTCTGTATCCCAACCGTTTTGCATGTCGCCACGGTTAGCATCAATACTACCCATAATGCCCTCAGCGCAAGCAACTGCAATTTCGTGGTGGAAACTATGACCCGCAAGTGTTGCGTGGTTTGCTTCAATGTTTACTTTAATTTCGTCTTGTAAGCCGTGCTTGTATAAAAAGCCTGCAACCGTTGCTGTATCGTAATCGTACTGGTGCTTAGTTGGCTCTTGTGGTTTTGGCTCAATTAATAATGTGCCTTTAAAACCAATTTTTTTCTTGTGCTCTACAACCATTTTCAAAAAGCGTGCGTACTGTTCGCTTTCTTGTGCAAGGTCTGTATTTAGTAGCGTGTCGTAACCTTCACGACCACCCCAAAGTACGTAGTTTTCGCCGCCTAAACGATGTGTAATTTCCATTGCATGTTTAACTTGTGCTGCTGCATATGCATACGTATTAGGATTAGGGTTTGTTGCACCACCGGCACAAAAACGCTGATTTGAGAATAAGTTAGCAGTACCCCACAGTAGTTTTACACCTGTGCGCTGCATTTCTTTTTCGATAATGTTAGCTATGTGCGTTACGTTATCGTGGCTTTCTTGTAGTGTTTTGCCTTCAGGGGCAATATCAACATCATGAAAACAAAAGTAAGGAACGCCTAATTTTTCATAAAATTCAAAAGCTACTTTTACTTTTTGTTCAGCAAGTTCTAATTGGTTGCCCACAGGTTGGATCCAAGGACGGTCAAACGTACCTTCACCAAAAATATCAAACCCTGTAGAACAAAAGTTATGCCAGTAACAAGCTGCAAAACGAAGGTGCTCTTTCATTGTTTTGCCAAGCACTACTTGGTTTTCGTCGTAGTAACGAAATGCAAATGGGTTTTTAGAGTTTTCACCCTCAAATTTAATTTTTTCAACGTTTGTAAAAAATTGCTCGCTCATATTGTGCTCCATTAATTTTATAATAGTGTATTAAAAGTATGTTTTTACACTTTGATAAAGTGCTTTGTATGTTGTGTATTGCTGTGCGTAAAAGTCATGCATGATTGGGTCTGGCTCAATGGTTTGCGTTACTTTGCCGTTAACACACACTTGTTGTGCAGGGAGTTGTGTTACTGCTATTCGGGCAAGTCTTGCAGCGCCAAATGCGGGACCAACTTCTGAGCCTTCTCGGTAAATTAGGGGGCGGTTAAGTACGCTTGCGATGATTTTTCCCCACAGTGGGCTTTTAGCGCCACCACCAATAACGGTTACATCGTCAATTTGTGCGCCGGCATCAAGCAGTACTTGTTGGCCATCGGCAAAGGCAAAAGCAACGCCCTCGAGTACTGCGCGGCCAAGGGCTGCTGCATCGGTATCACTGTCTAAACCAAAAAACACGCCTTTGGCATCGGGGTTATTATGCGGTGTACGTTCGCCAGTTAAATAAGGCAAAAATATCACAGAGCTTGGTTTGCTAAAGTCGCATTTACTTACTTGTTCAAGCAATGCACCTTCGTTTTCAAAACCAGTTAATTTAGTGACCCAGGTTAAACAGCTTGCTGCGCTTAACACCACTGACATTTGGTGCCAGGTGTTTTCAATGCAATGACAAAAAGTATGTACAGCACCTTCTGGGTTAGGCAGGTATTTTTCGTTGGCAACAAAGTAAACGCCCGAAGTACCTAATGATAAAAACGCTTGTTTTGGCTTTACTACGCCTACACCGGCAGCGCCTGCGGCATTATCGCCACCGCCTGCAACAACAGGTACTTGCTCCATTCCCCATTTAGCAGCAACTTGGGCTGTTAATTTGCCTGTAATTTGTGTGCCTTCAAAAAGAGTAGGCATGTGTTGCTCTGTTAAGTCGCAAGCACTAAGCATTTTTTGCGACCATGCTCTTTTTTCTACGTCTAGCCATAATGTGCCTGCAGAGTCAGACATATCTGATGCAAAATCGCCGGTCATTAAAAAGCGTAGGTAGTCTTTTGGTAATAATACTTTGGCTACTTTTGCAAAATTTTCTGGCTCAAACTCTTTTAACCACACCAATTTAGGTGCAGTAAAACCAGGCATTGCTATGTTGCCGGTAATATTACGAGAATTTGGTTCGCGTTTTTCAAGCTCTACACATTGTGCAGCACTACGCCCGTCGTTCCATAAAATGGCTGGGCGAATAATATTATTGTTTTTATCAAGCAGCGTAGCGCCATGCATTTGCCCAGAAAGGCCCACAGCCTTTACCGATTTTAGTAATGCAGGGTGAGTCTTTTTAAGATCCTCGATTGCACTACAGGTAGCAAGCCACCAATCTGAAGGGTTTTGCTCAGAAAAAAGTGGTGCTGGGCGTGAAACGCTTAAAGATCCACTTGCTTGAGCAAGCAATTGGTCTTGCTCGTCTAAAATAATTACTTTTACACCTGAAGTGCCTAAATCGATACCAAGGAACATAAATGTGATACTTAATGTTGTTTTAGTGTTAGCGCTAACATTAATGATTTGATATTGTTAAGTCAAGCTAGTTTTAAACTATGTTTAACAATTAATTTGCAAGTTTATTGCTTGGTTGTTGGAGTTCACTTAAATTTCTTTTTAAGATCATAAGGAAACACTATGAAAAAAATAAACTGGGGTATTGTTGGTTGTGGCCGAATTGCTGCACAATTTTGTGAAGACTTAGTACATACCAATAATGGTGTTGCGTACGCGGTTGCAGCAAGAAGTGGGGAAGATGCAAGCGCCTTTGCGAGCAAGTATGGCGCGGCAAATGCCTACGAAGGGTATCAAGCATTATTTGACGATAAAAACGTTGATGTAGTTTACATTGCGACCCCGCATAACTTTCACTTTAAAAATGCCAGCGATGCTATTAAAGCAGGTAAGCATGTATTGTGCGAAAAGCCTATTACGGTCTCAGCTGAAGAGTGTAAGCAGTTGTCTTTACTGGCTAAAAAGCACGACGTATTTTTAATGGAAGCCATGTGGACGTACTTTTTACCTGCAATACAAAAAGCAAAACAATGGGTAGAGCAAGGGCGAATTGGCACTATTAAACATGTTAAAGCTGACTTTGGCTACCCTGTGCCTTTTAATCCCGATGGGCGTGAATACAACCCAGATTTAGCGGGCGGTTGTTTACTTGATATGGGAATTTATCCGCTTGCCATTGCCAATTACTTTTTAAATAACGACCTTGAAAACTTACACGTAAGAGCAAATATTCGCTACAAAGGCGTGGAAGACGATGTACTTATTACTGCTAATTGTGGCGATGTAATGGTGAGCTTAGCAACGTCATTTCAATGCCGGTTAGGGAATGGTGCGTATATTATTGGTGACAAAGGCTATATAAAAATACCCGATGCATTTAGAGCTTATGAGTGCTCTTTGTATGAGCTTGATGACTTAATTGAGCGTTTTGAAGATGGCAGGCAGTCACAAGGTTACAGTTTTGAAGCGCAAGAAGTAGGGCGCTTACTGAGCGAAAATAAACGAGAGAGTGACATTATGAGCCACTCTCAAAGTTTACTTTTACAATCGCAAATGGAGCGTATTAAAGCCCTGTTTTAATAGAACTTTAAATGAGCTTTTAAAAGCTTTTAAATGGTTTTATATCAGCTCTAAATCAACTAATAGACTTAACTGGCGGCGACTTATTCGCCGCTAGGTTCGTCATAGTTAAAAAATGAAAAGTGAGCTTCTTTATTTTGTCCCGATAAGTCTTGGCACGCCATACCAATAAAAGCACCGGTAAAACACGGTCGATACCCTTGCGGTGATTGCTGCACGTAATCATCAGATAAAATGCTGCCATCGAGCACTGGGCCAAACTCTATCCAGCGGTTTTTTTCGGTGGCGTAGTAAAACTGCAGCTGAGCGCCATCAAAATCAGCTTTTAAGTAAACAGGCTTGTTTGTTTTAAGCAAAAGCGGTGCAACAGGCGTGCTTGTTTGGTATTTATCACAGCTTATTACATTTAAATAACGTGGTGTGGTTTCATCGCCTACATCGCCGCCGCTTATATGTAAATAGTAGTAATGAGCGGTGTTGTAATAACATACAAGCCCCGCCATTTGCTGAAAACTGCTCGGCGCAAAATCAACGCATGTGCTGCTAACAGTATGATGAGCTTGTACACGCCTGGCAATAAAACTTTGCTGATGCAATGAGCTTAAAGACTCTTTCCCCACTAGGGTGAGCGATGATTTTTGGGTGTTCTTATACACCCAATTTTTGCACATAGGTATGCGCAATGACTGAAAATCAACAGTAAGCCCATCGTTACTAAAATCAATATGTGTTGTGGGTTGCGGCTGTGGGTTTAGCGTTAAACCTTCAACGGGTACGTGTATTCTGGGGGCTTTATTTGTGTGTTTTGCATAAGGCCAGCCATCGTCTTTCCAGATTATTTGCTCAATCCCTGTTTCACGCCCAGTAATGCAGCGGCCGCGCTCAGACAGTGGCCTTGATGTTAAAAATACCGTGTACCAATCACCGGTTTGTGTTTGAAAAAAATCTCCATGGCCACATTTTTGTAGCGCATTACTCGGCTCGTGGGCTGCTGTAATAACGGGGTTGTATGGGTGTACTTGGTAAGGGCCAAATACGTTTTTAGAGCGCGCAATACTAATGCAGTGTTCATACCCTGTGCCACCTTCAGCGGTAATTAAATAGTAGTAATCGCCGCGTTTTAAAATATGCGGGCCTTCAGTGCAACCAAGCTCTGTGCCTGCAAATATAGGTTTAACATCGCCTATTAACTTATTGGTTTTTAGGCAAAGCTCTTGCATTACTATGCCACCAAAGAGTTTGTTGTCGCGGTGATCAACCAGCATGTTTAGCAAATAACTTTTACCGTCATCATCGTGAAAAATAGACGGATCAAAACCGCTAGAATTTAAGTAAGTCGCTTGTGACCAGTTGCCGGTAATATCAGTGGTTGATACAAAATAATTTGGCGTGTCTTTCCATGGGCCATCAAAGCTTTTTACATTGGTATACACCAAATAAAAACGCCCATTGTTGTAGCTAAGTTGCGGTGCCCATACACCGCAAGAGTCGGGCACTCCTCGCATATCAAGTTGCTCTACGGTATTAAGTGCTTGGCCTATAACTCGCCAATTAACTAAATCGGTAGAGTGGTGAATTTGTACACCGCCAAACCATTCAAAAGTTGAGGTGGCTATGTAGTAGTCGTTATTAACTCTGACAATGTTTGGGTCTGGGTTAAAGCCTCTTAGAATTGGGTTTTGCAGCATGCTCATAATATAGGCCTTTTTAAGTTTTTTATATTATTGGGTGTGAATACTATAAATTTGTTGTTAGCGCTAACATTTTCGGTGTAGTATAAGACTTTGTCAATAAGTAATCATTTAAAACGCGCTGTAAACAATATCAAGCTTTACAATTATGTATAATGAAAATTAAGAAAGTTAATTATAACAATCCACTGATTGTGAGTAGGTAATAACAGTAATGGCCGATCCTAAAAGAGCAAGAATACAAGATGTAGCCGAGCAGGCTGGTGTATCAATGATGACAGTTTCGCGCGTGCTCAACCAAGACAAAAAAGTAAGCGACAAAACCCGCGAAAAAGTAATGGCTGTTGTTGAGCAATTAAATTACAGGCCAAATGTGTCTGCTAGGCGCCTTGCTAGTACTAAGTCATTCTTTTTAGGGCTTTTATACGATAACCCAAGTGACTCTTACATAAGCCAATTTTTATTGGCAGCGCTTAAAAAATGCCGCGCACTGGGCTACCACCTTGTTGTTGACGAAGCGCATAGCGATATTGACAAAACAATTGAATCGGTAAAGCAACTTATTGATGTTACACAGGTTGATGGCATGATTTTACTGCCTCCTATGTGCGACAACGAACAGGTTTTAGATGTGCTTACTAAAGCACAAGTACCATTTGTAAGAATAACGCCAGATACAAAATTAAATCGATCCCCTTATATATGCATGGACGATTACCAAGCAGCGTTTGATGTTACAGAGCATTTAATAAATCAAGGGCATAGCAAAATTGCACATATTATTGGCGACACTAAACAAGGTGTTAGCCGTTTGCGTTACCAAGGTTATTTAGATGCACTGCGCTCTAATAAAATAATAACGCCACCTGAGTATATAGAGCAGGGCAGTTTTACTTATCAATCGGGCATGGAAGCGGCAATAAAATTACTTTCACTTGATGATAAGCCTACAGCTATTTTTGCAGCTAACGATGACATGGCAGCCGCTGTAATCTCAATAGCTCAAAAACAAGGTATTAATATTCCAAGCGAACTGTCGGTTGTCGGCTTTGATGACACGCAACTTGCAACCATAGTTTGGCCAAATATTTCTACGGTAAAACAGCCCATTAATGAAATGGCTGAGCTTGCCATCACTTTACTTGCATCGGGTCAGTATAACGATTTAAGCAATGTAAAAAGCTTAGACTTAAGACATATTTTAGATTTTGAATTAATAGAAAGAGAATCAAGCTCAACCAATAAAAACAACTAAATAAGCACACCCTTTTGAGCTTCAAAATCTATATAAAATAACAACAACACACAATATGGATACTTATGAACGAGAAAGAAAATGTACTTTTAATAGTACTGGTTTGCTTTGTTGCGACCATTGGCGGTTTTTTATTTGGTTTTGACAGCGGTGTAATTAACGGCACGGTTGATGGACTCCAAACAGCGTTTGGCTCCAGTAGTGCGGGTACGGGATTTAACGTATCGAGCATGCTAATTGGTTGTGCAATTGGTGCGTTTTGCGCAGGTCGATTGGCTGATAAATTTGGACGTCGTCCAATTTTACTTTTTGCTGCAGCCTTATTTATTATAAGTGCTTGGGGTTCGGGTGTGTCAGTCACATCGTTTGAATTTGTGATTTATCGAATTTTAGGCGGCTTAGCGGTAGGGGCTGCATCGGTTATGACCCCAGCTTATATTAGCGAAATTGCCCCCGCACGATACAGAGGAACGCTCTCTACACTGCAACAAGTGGCTATAATTTTTGGTTTGTTTAGCGCATTTGTAAGTAACTACTTTTTAGCAAATACGGCTGGCGGCTCTACGGCTATATTTTGGCTCGACTTTGAAACATGGCGTTGGATGTTTTGGGTTGAATTATTACCTGCATGCTTGTTTTTAAGTGCTTTATTTTTTATCCCCGAAAGCCCGCGATACCTAATTATGGCTGGTAAAAAAGACGCTGCTGCACGTGTTTTATCGTCATTATATGGTGCTGAAACTGCCGCTCTTAAATTAAATGAAATAGCAGAGTCTCTTGCTGGCGATAAACACCACCCTAAATTATCTGATCTTATTGATAAACCTAAAAAACGTTTACGCCCCATTGTTTGGATAGGAATTGGCTTAGCTACATTTCAGCAATTAGTAGGCATTAACGTTGTTTTTTACTACGGCGCGGTACTTTGGCAAGCAGCAGGCTTTACTGAATCTGACGCGTTACTCATTAATATAATAAGCGGATTTGTAAGTATTTTAGCGGTGTTTATTACCATGTGTTTTATAGACAAAATTGGCAGAAAACCTTTTTTGTTAACCGGCTCAATTGGTATGACGGTGACGCTTTCGGTTATTGTTTATGCCTTTTTAAACGCAGATATTGGCTCAACAGGTAACTTAGAATTAGGAGAGCAGGGCATAGTTGCTTTAATAGCCGCTAATGCGTATGTGTTCTTTTTTAACTTATCGTGGGGCCCTGTAATGTGGGTTATGTTAGGCGAAATGTTCCCTAACCAAATTCGCGGCTCTGGCCTTGCAGTTACCGGCTTTGCCCAGTGGATAGCTAACTTTTTAATTACATGGTCGTTCCCTGTCATGCTCACTGGTATAGGTTTAGCAGGTGCGTATGGTTTTTACGCATTTTGCGCGTTTGTTTCAGTCATATTTGTATTTAAGTTTTTACACGAAACCAAAGGTAAAGAGCTTGAACAAATGAAAGGGTAAATATTACCCCTTTAATAAGCGCCAAAACTAAAGCAACAGAACTAGAATAATAGAACTAAAGCAATAGTTTTGGCGTTGTTAGACTGCTTCACTCGTTAAGCTTTCTTTTTACTAAACCCAAACATTTTATAAACTCGCAGCAACTATCTCATTTCTCAATAGTTAAATTATTAATGCATTTAAGTAAAGTGTAAGTCGCTTGTTCAATATCACGATTTGCAATAGCGTTTAACATCATTTTTTAAACTTTTATTATTTCGATTTAAGCTGCCTCGATCGCCGTTTTCCCTTAGTTGTTAACTGGGTCATCAACCTTCGGCCATGTTTAAAAATGAATAATATTAGACGTGACGTAGCTTTTTTAACAAGACGTAGTTGCGCAGTTTGTGTAATAAGCAACTAAAAAGCAAATACAGCTGATAGTCTGCAGTGAGCGATAAGCAGTCAGTCGTATTTTTTACATTGTATGACTGCTTCAAGCTCATTGCTGCCGTTGATATTTAGATAGTGAACGTTAATAAATTGCCAGTAGAAAATTTAGAACCCATCAATTTAAATAATAAAATTCATGGGTGATGTCCCACTGTTCACTGTTCATAGAGTATTAACCTTTTCAACCTGTTGTAGATATAATGGGGACATCCTCCATTATTCGTTCTATAGTGAAATTCGTATAACAGCGAGGGTGATATTTTGTTGCCTAGCGGAGCAAAAAAATAGTCACAATTGATATTTTTGAGCATTTCTGCAATAAGTTAACCTCTATACACTTCATTCGCATTTGAATGTACTTACCTCTTGATATTTAATGAATTGACTTTATTACCATTTGGTTGAGTAGAAATAATTACATTAAATATGTCAAAATTGGATTGGACTAATTAGTAGATGGAAATAATGATTTATGGCTAGGCATGATTTTACTCCAGCAGATAAAAGGTTATTAGCAGAACGAGTCGGTTTTCATTGCTCAAACCCTTCTTGTGGTGTTTCCACAATTGGACCATCTATTATTCCAAATGAAAAGGAATATGTAGGTGTCGCTGCTCATATTTATTCTGCCTCCATTGATAATGGACCAAGAGCCAATCCTAGCCTTTCAGAAGAGGAACGGAGTCATATTTCTAATGCTATTCACCTATGTAACAAATGTTCAACAATAATTGATAAAAACAAAGGTACGGGATATTCGGCAGAAGTTTTGTTTGGTTGGAAGTCATATTCTGAAGACGTAGCAAAGTCAAGGATATATATTGAGAAGCCTTTTGTATTGTTTAAAACAGTGAACTTTCAATTTCTAGAAAGTGACTATTCAACAGCGTTATCTTGCACTGGGCTTAATGAGAAAAATGTTGAATCTTGCCCATCAAGCAAAGCAATCATTTCGGATATTACTAATAAACTTCAATTAGCAAATAAATGCATTATTAAAGGGTGTAGTGGAAGTGGAAAATCATTATTAACTTACCAAGTTGCATATAACTTTTATAAGCAGGGTTACGCAGTATTTAACATCCACAAAGAATTATTTACAAATAACTTTACTCTTGCTCCACCTCAGGACAATTCTGTCTTAGTGATAGATGATGCACAAATACTTGACCCTAATTTTCTTGAGGTTATTTTAAGTAGTGCATATAAAAACTGCTTAATACTTGCTAATTGGAACTCAAGTACATCAATTGACGATCGCTTCTTAAGAAATTACCCTTTTGTTGAAATTTCACCAATATCTCAGGTCAAGATGTTGGAAAAGTATTGTTTAGAGAATAAAGATCAAATTTCAGAAACTTTAAAACTTATTGGTTTGAAAACTAACAAAAAAGACCATCACGATAGAATCGATGCTAGGATTTTTAGGGCTTCGAGAGAAAGTACGCCTTGGTTATTTAATTACTCTTTAACTGAGGGGTGGAATGCTGCTAAACAAGATTTAGATTTATTAGAAAATGATCAAAAACTTAGCATGGCTATTGTAACAGTCGCTATTTTTCAGTTTGCGACGTTAGATAATGGAGTTAGTAAGCAAATTATATTGACTGCACTGAAACAGTTCAATAATGATAATCAATGGCTTCAAAAAGCCGAGACTGCATTAAACAAATATTGTGTGTCTATCGAAGGTAACATTAAGAACAAACACTACGAATACTCACGGCGAGTTTTGAAACTATTTTTGTCACAAAACAATTCCGCTGACGAATTAGAGTATCTTTTAAACCTTATAGCCTTGATTCTGAAAACAGATGCATACCTCACAGGTCATTCTAATTTGATTGAGTTTGTCATGTTTGATTTTAGAAGAGGAAAGTACGAATTAAATACACGAGGTATAACCGAAGAGGTTACTTCAAACCTTCTTGCTAGCACAATTAAAATACAAGATGCACCAGCAATAGTAACTAAATTAAACTCATTAATTCGACTTAATAAAGATGTTTTAAGCCTGTTGAAAAAAGATAATTCCATTCTTGAAAAATGGCTTCTAGATGTTTGCCGAAAAACTGCGTATCAATTAGGAAATTTGATTAACACTCTGTGCAATGAAGATAATAAATTTCTGACAGTATCTGAAAAGCATATTAAAGTTGTTTTCGACGCAATGGTTAACGCCCACATTGAAGATAGGCCTAGGTTTGCATATCTATTAAACCGAATGCAGTTCTTTGTTGATGAACAATGTAAGGACTACCAAAAAAAACTATTTGAGACATCTACGTTTGAAATAAATATATCTGCGTTTTCTAATGACACTGCTTGTTATCAGTTTTCAAAATTAATTGACCAGTTAGCCTGCATAAATAGTGATTGGGCTGATGAACAGGTAAAACACAACATAAAAGGAATAAGCGAATTACTGAACAAAGATTTAATGAGTGCTTATAGTTCTTTAAGTGACCTAATTAGCCACTACTTCGGTGTAACTCATGCAATTCTAGGAATAGAAAGAACTGACTCGAGGCTCAAGAAAAGGGCAAAGTGCTTAGCAAGAGAGCTTTCAATAGAATCAATTTTACAAGCCTTTGAAAGTCTAGAAGCCGTAGATGTACAAAGTTATTGCGATATATTGATATTTTTAGCCTTATATGATGAGGGAAAATTAAAAGAAATATCTAATAAATTTAATTACAACAAATTATATAAAATTTATGAAAGCGATGAGAAATTAGATCATTTTCACAAATGTATAATTTCCATTTTACAAAATCGAGAAAACACTAATTACCAAAACCATATTGCCAAAATAGTAAATAAATACAATTACGTTAATGAACTATTTGTAGTGATATCACCTGAATTTTCTTTTGAAAAAATAAAAAGTGGCATGAGATATCAAATGGATTTTGATGGCCGTTCAGAATGTAAAAATGAACTCATAATATTAAAAGCAATTATGGACGAAGAAAATGATGAGACATTGGTAAAAAGAATACTCCAAGAAAATATTGCCAAAATAGCAGATTCGATTTTCAATAAAGCAATAAACGTTGATAATAAAAAAGCCAAATTTGATCTTTTAGTTTTTATACATAAAAACTTGCCAAGTATATTTAACCAAATTGTTAAAGACCAAGAAAATGTTCTTGTATTGATAGAAAAAATTCGCCGGTTAATCAAAGGAAAAAAACAAGAAAAGATGTTTGCTCAATTTTACGTATTCCTGCTAAAAAACTACTCTAGTCAGCATGTACCGCAAATAGCAGAAATCGAAAAGCAATATCCAAGCATTACTAGGTTTGATATTACTCAATATGAATAAAAGCCGATTATTACACTAGTTCTACAGCATTAAGGTGGGTTGCAGATGAAGTAGCCAAATAATGAGCCGTAGCTTGAATTGATTTATGACCTGCTAATTCCTTGATAACATGAACACCAACTCAGCTATCACAAAGTTTTAAAGTTTAGGACACCCATCAATTGAAAAATAAAATTCATGGCTTTCCAAAGTTTTAGCATTAGGCTAACTTTGTGCACAAAGTGATCATTAACCATTATATGATGAATGACGGCTATGGTGGTTTTGCGACCATCAGTATAGACTTAAATTCCAATACTGATTGTCCGTAAATGGCACTCTCCAGCCACTCGACAACATAAAATGTTGATAATAATTGGCAAGGTATTTTACTGTGTCGGATGGCGCTTCGCTTATCCAACCTACACTGGCACATAGCCGAAGTTGGCGTTAAAGACAAACGTTCAGCTAGCCCAATACAAAGCTCATCAAATCTGTTCTACAAAGTAAATCATTAAGTTAAAACCTCAGTAATTAGCGAGTACTCCCTTTATTTCAGTTTGAGATACCCAAGTTAGTAATACTTATTTCTGATATACTCAGTTAGCACTTTTACTCAAAAGGTAATAGTCTTCAGCTTGCAACTCAATGCAAGTTAACTCACTGCTCTTCATTATTTATTGTCAAAATTACACCTTTGTAAATTAGAGTTGGTTCATCCGAGCCACAAACGTACAGAAAAAACACCGCCTAAGTTTATTGGCGAAGTATGATGATTCGTTGGTGAACTCAAGCGTACTTACTTTATAAACAGGACTTAGCATGAGTGAATTAACTATCGGCGTTATCGGAACATCCCGCAAGACAGATGAAAGACGGTATCCTATTCACCCAGAGCATTTATTACGAATTCCCGAAAATCTTAGAAAACAAATGGTGTTTGAACAAGGCTATGGCACCGCTTTTAATGTTAGCGATGAATATATTGCAACGTTAACGGGTGGCATTGCATCTCGCAGCGAAATACTTACCCATATTGGCACGGCCATTATTGCAAAGCCTGTACTTGCTGACTTAGAAGAAATGCGCGAAGGAGGCACTATTTGGGGCTATGCCCACTGCGTTCAACAGCATGAAATAACACAAGCGGCGATAGAACGTAAACTTACCTTAATTGCTTTTGAAGATATGTATGTGTGGTCACCACAAGGAAATGCAGGGCGCCATACTTTTTATAAAAACAATGAAATGGCAGGGTATTGCGCTGTAATACATGCTTTGCAACTTAAGGGTATTGATGGTCATTATGGCGATCAACGTAAAACGATTATATTTAGTTTTGGTGCAGTGAGTAGAGGCGCTATTTATGCTCTTAAAGCGCATGGCTTTAGAGATATTACAATTTGTATTCAGCGACCTGATCATGAAGTGCGTGAAGAAATATTAGATTGTCATTATGTTAAGGTACGAGAAGGTCTTGAAGGAGAGGCTCGCATGATGGTTGTTGAACATGATGGGACTAATCGACCACTTAGCGATCTTATTAGCGAAGCCGATATTATCGTGAACGGGACTTATCAAGAAACAGCTCATCCGGTTAACTTTGTAATTGAATCAGAAGCCGACTGCTTAAAACCAAACAGCTTAATTATTGATGTTAGCTGTGATGAGGGGATGGGATTCTTTTTTGCAAAGCCGACAACGTTTAAAAACCCTTTATTTAGATATAACAACACGGATTATTATGGCGTTGATCATACACCGAGTTATTTATGGGAAAGCGCGACGCGTTCAATTTCTGCGGCGCTCATTGTATATTTACAAACGATACTTAAAGGTGCTTTGCAGTGGCAAAAAGATGAAACCATTCGCCGTGCAATAAACATTGAGCAAGGAATAATTAAAAATACAGCTATTTTGGCATTCCAAAACCGCGAAAATATTTACCCTTATAACGTAATAACACAATGATTAAATTTATCTCTAATCTAATTTTACATTAGATTAATTAGGGGTGTGCACTTCGTCTTAATGCTAGTAATTTTAAGGCGAAGTGTTTGTTGACTGATAGTAAAACTGGAGAACTTAAATCTTAAAAGTTTTGATAAAACGAACACCCACAATTTATAAGGCTACCTGATATGCCTAACGATTCTAAAAATATACTAAATCGTGGCTTAGACTATATGCACGACCCATTTTCTAATTTTATGCGTGCTCAAACCACCTCTAGTCTGTTTCTTCTGGTATCTACGATCATTGCACTATGGTGGGCAAATTCAGCTTATTCAGCTACCTATCTGAACTTAGTACACACGCCTATTGGAGTCTCATTAGGAGACTTTGAGCTACAAACCTCGCTTAAACACATTATTAATGATGGTTTGATGGTGATATTTTTCTTATTGCTTGGGCTTGAAATAAAACGAGAGGTACTTGCTGGAGATTTAGCTGAGCCCAAAAATAGACACATGCTCATTTTTTGCGCCATAGGCGGTATGGTCGTGCCTGCTGGTATTTATTCGCTGTTTAACTGGGGGCAAGATTCACTGATTGGTTGGGGTATACCCATGGCAACCGACACTGCGTTTGCATTAGGTGTGCTTACAATTGTAAGAAAACATATACCA
Organism: Pseudoalteromonas sp. c7(2019); assembly: GCF_011378625.1. Lineage (NCBI taxonomy): Bacteria > Pseudomonadati > Pseudomonadota > Gammaproteobacteria > Alteromonadales > Pseudoalteromonadaceae > Pseudoalteromonas > Pseudoalteromonas sp. c7(2019). The sequence goes on from NZ_WTKS01000010.1 coordinate 136,445, forward strand.
ACAAGCTTGTTGGCTTTTATTGTAGGTCTTGCGATTGTTGACGATGTGGGGGCAATACTCGTTATTGCCGTGTTTTATACCCAAGAAATATCGGTGATGTATTTGTCATGCGCTGTTGTTCTATTTGCTTTTTTAGTAGCCGCCAATTATGCCGGAATAAGGCAGCCGCTTTTTTACATTATTATTGGTCTTGCCACCTGGTGGATGATGTTGCAGTCAGGTGTTCATCCTACTGTAGCAGGTGTTGCTATTGCTTTAACGGCTCCTGCACGCTCAATGTTGGGCTCAGGAAGGTCGCTTGAAAAGGCAAAAACAACCATTACCTCTATGCAAAAAGAAATTGAGAAAGTAGATGTTCTGGCTAGCAGACAGGATCATAAACAGGTACTCGAAATTCGTGATTTAGCCGAAAATGCAGGTACACCTTTGCGTCGGTGGGAAGATGTGCTGCACCTGCCTGTCGCACTGTTTATTTTACCGCTATTTGCTTTAGTTAATGCGGGTGTGGTTTTTAACTTTAGTTCATTTGTTGAAAGTCTCAGTGATCCCGTTGGCTTAGGTATTATTAGTGGTCTTGTTGTTGGTAAGTTTATTGGTATTTCGGGTGCGTGTTGGCTTGCTTTACGCTACAAAATAGGTTGCTTGCCAGAAGGTATCAATCTTCAACATGTTATTGGTGCTTCACTTATCGCCGGGATTGGATTCACCATGTCTACTTTTATTGCTACGTTGGGGTTTGATGGGCAAGCCGAGCATCTTCATAACGCAAAAACATCGGTTTTAGTGGCTTCGGTTCTTTCTGCAATACTTGGGGTTTTATATATTCGAGTGGTTGCCTCAAAAAAGAGCAATAAATCAATTAATTCAACGCCATAATAGGGCGTTAAGGGGCTAATGGGTATTCAATAATGTGTACTCATTAGTTGTACTTAACCCTTTATTTATCAATTAAACCTATTGTTTAAAACACGCTATGTGTTGTAGCGAACAGACCAATTAAAATAAATACGCTAATGTCTTACTAAGGTTTTTTGGCTTTAAATTAATCTATAAGTGCATGAATTTAAATCTTAAAACTATTCCTTAAATCATTACCCCTAAATTATTACCCTTAAATTATACAGAGGAAGTTATCACCTAGATTGCGAAGCACGCTAGCGCTTATGACAATCTAAAGTAGTAATAAGGCTCCATATTTTTGGTTTCTTAAAAAGGAGAATATTATTTCTACACAAAACGAAAATAGTCCAAATTCTAAAAGTAAAAGCGGTCCGCCAGATATCGATAAAGTGATGAGCGGTGCGTTTAAAAAGTATAAGAAGTTGCTGAGTGGAAAATTTAGCACAAGTTTAACCATAGTACTGTTTTTGGGATTGATTGCTACAGGCTATAGCGCAGTCTATACCGTTCCCAGTGATTCAGTTGCTTTGGTATTAAGGTTTGGTAAGTTTCAAGAAATTCTACCTGCGGGCTTACATGTAAAAATCCCATTAGGTGTTGATCACGTCACAATAGTGCCTACTAAGCGGCAATTAAAGCAGGAGTTTGGTTTTTCTACTCCTGGAGCCTCCGACCCAGATCAAAATATTAATCCTGAAAATAATATTCGCTCATTTGCGCCAAAAATTTCACCTGCAACAAATCAACGCGAAGAAACCCAAATGGTAACTGGCGATTTAAACACTGCGCTGATTGAATGGGTAATTCAATATCGGATAGCCGATCCCCAAAAGTACTTATTTGAGGTGCGCGACCCGGCAGGCACTTTACGATACGTGTCTGAATCAGTTATGCGTGAAGTTGTAGGCGATAGAACTGTAGATGAAGTAATTACCATTGGCAGGCAAGGGATTGAAATTGAGGCATTACAAAAAATGCAGGCATTGGCAACCAAATATGTAATGGGGATTAGTATTGATCAGGTTCAACTAAAAAACATTAATCCACCCGTACCAGTACAAGGGTCGTTCAATGAAGTTAATCAGGCTCAACAAGAAAAAGAAAAGTTGATTAACGAAGCGCGTCGCGAATATAACCGCGTTATTCCGCTTGCTGAGGGGGAGCGCGACCAACGAATAAGAGAGGCTGACGGTTATCGCCTTAAGCGAGTTAATGAAGCTGAAGGCGACGCTCTGCGTTTTAATGCACTGTTTGCACAGTACCAACTGGCACCTGAGGTAACACGCAGACGAATATATATAGAAACAATGACAGATGTTATGCCAACGATAAAAAATAAAATTATTATCGATAGCGAAGCACGCGGTGTATTACCTTTACTCAATTTAACTTCACTAAAAGGACAGCAGCCATGAAATCTTATTTAATCGTTGGCAGCAGTATTTTAGCTGCACTTGTAGGGGTTACTTTATATAGCGCTTTATATACGGTTAACGAAGTAGAGCAGGTTGTTATTACTCAGTTTGGTAAACCGGTTGGTGAGCCAATTAGAGAGGCGGGTATTCAACTCAAAATGCCATTTGTTCAGCAAGTTAATTTTATTGATAAGCGCGTGCTGGAATGGGAAGGAACACCTTCTGATATGCCGACCAAAGATAAGCTTTATATTTCTGTAAGTCTTTACGCGCGGTGGCAGGTTACCGATCCGTTGCAGTATTTTTTACGCTTAGGTGATGAGCGAAGCGCACAGTCTAGACTTGATGATATTTTTGGCAGTGAAACGCGTAATGCAGTAGCCACACACGAATTAATCGAAATTATTCGTACAACGAAAGATCGCCAACCTTTGCGTGACTCGTCACTCACCGAGGCTGAAAAAGAGCAAAATATTGGTAGTTTAGTGCCTATAAGCATGGGACGTTTAGTTGTCGAGCAAGATATATTTAATGAGGCGGCAAAAAAAGTGCGCGTATTTGGTATTGAGCTTATGGATATTCGCTTTAAACGTATTAATTATAATGAAAGTGTACGCCCTAAAATCTATGAACGTATGATCAGCGAACGTCGTCAAATAGCAGAACGCTTTTTGTCAGAAGGAAAAGGCGAAGCTGCCCGTATACAAGGTAACAGAGAGCGAGACTTAGATAAAATTCAATCTGAAGCCTACCGAGCAGTAACAGAAATTAGAGGTAAAGCTGATGCTAAAGCAGCCGCTATTTACGCCTCAGCCTATAACAAAAATGATCAAGCAGTCGCATTTTATGCATTTACCCGTTCGTTGCAGGCGCTTGAACTTGCCCTTAGCCAAAACACAACATTGGTATTATCGACCGACAGTGAGCTATTTCAGTATTTACAACACACTCAGGTGAGTGAGCCTAATCCTAAAAATTAGCATGCTTCATATTAAAATATTGTATAGATATCATCAAACTTAGGAGCAATAAATGCAAATTGAAACAATTAGAGATGTACTCAATTGGACCGTTTTATTTCACAAAAACTTAAAAGATAGCCTAAACAAGAGCTCTAAACAAAATAAGGATGAGGGAGCACGAATGATGCTTCGCTACCTATCTGAGCATGAGGAGAGTTTAGAGAATATTGTACAAGGATTTGAAAATACGGCAGACGTAAAAGCGCTAAACACCTGGTGTTTTGATTACATCGAAAAGCACTCAATTATTGAGCGCGTTGATTGCAACTCACTCTTTGAAGAGCTAGATATCTCAGACATTATGGAGAAAATAGTAAACCATCATGAACAAGTTATTGAGTTATACATTCATATATATTCTCGTGTAGATATCGAAAGCGCAAAAACGTTGCTTGATACAATAAAAGATATTGAAGAAAATGAGATAAAAAGAATTGTGCAATCGGCTAACCGATTTTCAGATATGTAATCGACTGATTGAACTGGCAATATTAGTGTATTACTAAGGTGTCAGTTCAATCAAATGTATGTGATATCAATTTATATCAAGGATTTTTTCTTTTAATCGAGTTAAGTAAAATGATTCGGTGTGCTCAACATATCCGGACAGTCAATCCTAGTTACTAAGTTATACCAATTTGCTTATACGGGGTCTATTTAACAACGTTATAGAGTGATTTAATTTGTTTTAATTGTTCAAATATTTATGCAGGTTGGTATTAAAATGAGAAGCAGATGATATGGCATGACTATGAATCTACTTACTTTTCATTAGATTATTCCCTCAATTTAATATCTAGCTATAAAGGCTGTATCCTTTCATTTAATATAATACAAAATAATTAAATTTGACTGTACTAATACGGCAGTTGCTTTACAGTTTAAGATCTTGGCGACTCAAATTAGAAGGTTACAACAGACTCATGCGGTTATCTCTAACTCAATCAGCAGCAAGTATTTTATATTTAGGCTTTATTCAGTTTTTTGTTGTTGTAGTAATTTTGGGTGGGTTGGAGAGTATTTTACTTGAAGCACCTCTGATGCCTATCATTTCTATTAGTACCGCTTTAATATCGCTAGTTTTAGGCTCAATCTTAACTTTATTATTTAATTTTAAATTTACAAAAAAAGTTAAATATGTGACTCCTGTATTAGGCATTCTAGGGTGTGCTTTTTTCTTAAATTTTCAATTGAGCTTATGGGGAGTCGTTGACGAAAAGTTTTTTTTAATTAGTGATAATCCATTTATTACTGCTTTAAATGCCGTTATGGTTTTTTCTTTTTTCTCAGCGCTCATTATTAAAATTTTATGTTCTGCAACGATAACTAAAGGGGCTAAGTTTACCAAAGCAGTCATGTTTTTAGTTATCTTTACGGGTGTGTCTTTATGGTACGCTAGTGCAGTAAAAACAGTGAGTAGTGAAGAAGAAAAAGCACGAGAAAAAATAAGCTTAGTGGGGACAATGCTTAATAAAAACCTTGATGAGCATAAAAAGTCATTATCTCGGATTAAGTCGAGATTAGAAAAAGTGAGTCATGATAATTTTTTAAAGCTTGCCGCTGTTGATATGAAAAATTATGCGAGGGATTATAAAATCATCAAAGGGATGCTTATTCTTGATGAAAATCTTACGTTAGTTGAAGGTGACATATTTTCTAAGCAATTTATTTCCAGTGGATTTCTATCAAGTGATTCTGTAGTGAACTGGTTAAATACAACTACGGATGAAGTTAGATTTGCAGCTAATTCATTAACGTTGAAAACGAGTACGCCGACTATTATGTTTTCGATACCTATAAATTCAGTTACTGGCAGTAAGTATCAAGTTTTAGCTTTACTAGACATGAATTTATTAATTGAGAACAGATACATAGATTATCTAAATACGTTTGATGTATTTATTGAATTGACGCCTCAAGTTTACTTTTCTGTTAATGCTAAAAAGCAAAACGTATACAATTTAAATATACTATTGAGTTTATACAGTGACTATATTGTAGAAAAAGTCGATGTAATGGGCATTTTAAAGCACAATGTATATAGTTTTATTAATAACTACTCCGCATTAAAAGAAAGGGCAAAAGTCGAACAAATTATAATTTGGCTTACTTTCATCTTTATCTATATTTTTATACTTGCTTCAGACTCTTCATACCTACTAAAACAACAATCAAAAAAGCTGTTTAAAATGGCTAAATATGATGAGTTAACAGGGCTAATTCGCCGAGATGCGCTAGATGATGAAATAAACGCTAAACAGTCTAAGCAGGCCAAAGCGTTAAACTCACCGTGTGCAATGGTTTTTATAAACCTAGATGGCTTTAGTTCTATAAATAATAGTTTAGGGCATGCCATAGGCGATAAAGTTCTCAAGCTAGTTGCAAGAAGACTTAAAAATAACGCGCTGACAGCCGACTCAATAGCACGCTTTGGTAATGATGAGTTTATTCTTTATTACAGTAATATAAGTAAAGATAAACTAAGAGAAGAAATATCAGTATTAATAAGCTCTTTAGCAAACGTTTATTATTTAGAGGACGTTGATATTTATCTTACAGCCAGCGCTGGTATATCGATGTCTAAAGAAAGAGTAGGAAATTCAAAAGTACTATTACAGCATGCAGATATTGCTATGGACAGTGCGAAAACCCTTGGAGGGAATCAGCTTTGTTTTTATCATAAGCTAATGGATGATAAGCATAAAGAAATAGTCCACATTAGAGGAGAGCTTCAAAAAGCGCTTAAAAATGGTGACTTAGAAGTGTATTACCAACCAATCCATAGTTTATCTGATAACAAAGTGATTAGTGTTGAGAGTTTGGTGCGATGGAAAAGTAATGGTGCGTATATTTCCCCGGCTATTTTTATACCTATAGCAGAGCAAACGGGGCAAATATTAGAAGTTGGCAAACAAGTACTAGCACAGGTACTTAAAGATATGAGTAATACTGCGCAGTTAAAAAATATTACTGTGGCTGTTAATTTTTCACCCCAGCAATTACAGCTGCAAGGGTTTGTTGCATATATTTGCCAATTAGTCTCTGATAAATGTATAGAGCCGCATCGGCTCACCGTTGAAGTGACTGAAACAGTCATGTCAGAAAAAGGGGTTATCGAAGGCGTTCTTAGAAAGCTGATGGCTAAGGGCTTTAACGTTGCGATTGATGACTTTGGCGCTGGATATTCTAGCCTTTCTTACTTGTCGAGGCAGCCTGCTAATATTATAAAAATAGATCGGGAGTTCACGATTGGTGCTGAGCATGAGGGCCAAGAACGCGCTTTATTAGAAGGTATCATCAAGATTTGTACAGAGCTTAAAAAAATAGTGGTCATTGAAGGTGTTGAAAATGCTGAGCTGATCGCCTATTTATCTCAATTCAGCAGTATAAGGGTTCAAGGCTATTATTTTTCCAAACCAATACCTTTAAATAATCTTATTGATTATATTAATAGCCTAAATAAAACAAGTCATCATAAGTAAAACGAGAACAATCAATTATTACCTTACAACATGGATTAACTCGCCAGCTATGGAGTAATAACATAGCCACGAGCGTCTATTTTTTTACGGGAATATCATTTAATAGCTTTATGATAGCGCTGTTATTACCGAGTTTAGCTAAGTCTAACAGGTAGCTTTTTTCTAGCTCTTGCATTGACTGATCTGCTAATAATTCTTTTACCGATTGTTCTTCCCCATTTGCTATTGAAGTTTCTAAGGCTGCAAAGTTTGCAATTGAGTGTTTAATTTCATTAGTCATAATAAGTCCCGTTTGCTGTGTTTTGTTAAAGCTTCGTTTTAAAAAATATTTATATAAAACAATTGTATATTATAAGCTCGCTTTGTTAGTGAGCTATTTTATTACCTAAAAATAGCTCACTTAATTAAGTGAATTGGTATTACAGTATCACCGTACATACTGCAATTTAACTTATTGAATAACAAATAAGTCCATAAAGCTGTTTACTGGCGTATTTTCAAGCTTGGCTTGATCTTTACAAAGGGTAAATATGGTTTGGCATTGTTGGGTTGCAAGGCGTGTTGCTAAATTAGATTTGAATTTAAGCTCTAATAATGGAATGCCTTTCTCACGACGACGGCGATGACCCAAAGGGTACTGAACAACCACTTCTTCTGTTTTACTACCATCGTTAAAGAAAACTTGAATTGCATTGGCAATAGAGCGTTTGTCCGCCTCTAAGTATTCAGCTGTAAAGCGTTTATCTTCTAACACCTCCATTTTGTCGCGTAGTTTATCGATGATAGGGTGCGTGTTGTGAAAGTCGTCCTCATAATGATCGCTAGTTAAGTTCCCAAATGCCAAGGGAACAGCAATCATATATTGTAAGCAATGGTCGCGGTCAGCTGCGTTGGCAAGCGGTCCTGTTTTAGAAATAATGCGTATGGCTGACTCGTGGGTGCGGATCATTATTTTCTCAATATCGTCTAAACGCGACTTTACTTGAGGGTGCAAAATAACGGAGGCTTCTGCTGCTGTTTGCGCATGAAACTCTGCTGGAAAAGAAATTTTAAACAAAATGTTTTCCATTACATATGAACCGTAACCTTGGGAGAACGAAAACGTGCGCTCCGCTTCAGGCTTTAGTGCTTGGTCTTTATTAGTTTTGGAGAAAGAGACATCATAAAACCCCCATTGCGCAGCTGTTAATGCACTGGGTATACCCATTTCACCGCGCATTGCCATATCAGCTAAATAAACTGCTCTGGAAGTTGCATCGCCCGCAGCCCAAGATTTACGAGACCCAGTGTTTGGCGCATGACGATAAGTACGCAGTGCAGAACCATCAACCCATGCTTGAGATATGGCTGCCATTATTTGCTCTCTACTGCCCCCCATCATTTTTGTGACAACAGCCGTTGAGGCTACACGCACCAATAATACATGGCATAAGCCAACACGATTAAAAGAATTTTCTAATGCGATAACGCCTTGAATTTCATGCGCCATAATCATGGCTTCAAGTACGTCTCGCATAGTCAGGGGAGGCTGTGAATTTGCGATTCTGACTTGAGACAAGTGATCGGCTACAGCTAAAATAGCACCTAAGTTATCAGAAGGGTGCCCCCATTCAGCAGCTAACCACGTATCGTTGTAATCGAGCCAGCGGATGGTACAACCAATGTCCCACGCTGCTTTAACAGGGTCGAGTATGAGCGAGGTCCCTGGTACTCGTGCGCCATTAGGAACAATGGTCCCTTTGACAATTGGACCAAGAAGTTTGGTACATTGTGAAAACTTTAAAGCGAGCAGTCCACAGCCTAAGGTATCCATTAGACAATTACGTGCAGTGTTTAGTGCTTCTGCGCTTGATACTTCAAACGTTAATACATAATCAGCGATATCCTGGATAACACTGTCGTAATCTGGGCGAGTGTTATTATCTGTATTACTACTCATTTTGTATCCTTAATTCGTTTGTTTATATTTTACTTGGTTTCAATTTATTAGAATTCACTGAGTAAACGCTTAGGTGAACTTCATGCTTTTGCTTATCGTTTTCAAGTGGAATATAAGTTGATTCAAGCGCCATACCGTCAAGTATTAGCTCACTTTTATTATGTTTTTCATCCCCTATAATTTGCTCAATTGTAATATGGTAATAGGTGCTCTCGAAGCGATAGTCGATTGAGTAGGTGCTCCAATCCTCTGGAATACACGGTGAAATGGTTAGCTTATTTCCTGTTCGTGTTACACCTAATAAAGATTCTATTATTAGTCGGTATAACCAACCCGCAGATCCGGTATACCACGTCCAACCGCCTCGTCCAATATGCGGAGCAACGGCATAAACATCGGCGGCTACGACATAAGGTTCGCCTTTATAGGTTTCAACTTGTTCGGCGTTTTTAGCATGATTTAATGGATTGATTATATTCATCAATTCCCACGCTCTTTTTTTGTCGCCTTGTTGAGCAAATGCCATGCTTGCCCAAATAGCGGCATGCGTATACTGCCCGCCATTTTCGCGCACGCCCGGGACGTAACCTTTTATATAACCAGGGTTCATTTTTGATTTATCAAAAGGCGGATTGAGTAATTGGATTAATTTATCATCGCTATTGACCAAATGCTGATACAAAGACGACATTGCTTGCGTAGAGCGCTCATTATTAGCTGCACCAGAGAGCACTGACCAACTTTGCGCTATTGAGTCAATAGTGCACTCTGGGCTTTGTGATGAGCCCAGCGCGGTTCCGTCGTCAAACCATGCGCGACGATACCAAGCTCCGTCCCATGCGTGTTTAGCTAGGTTACCTTGTAGTTTTTGTGCTTCATCGTCACAACGAGTAGCAAACTCTATATCGCCATGTAATGCAGCAATAGGAGAAAATTCTTGTAGTATTTTATATAAAAAGAACCCCAGCCAAACGCTTTCGCCTTTGCCGTGTATTCCAACAAGGCTCATACCGTCATTCCAATCTCCTGAGCCCATTAACGGTAAACCTTTTTCTCCAAAGTGTAAACCATGCTCAATTGCCAACACGCAATGCTTGTAAAGGCTCGACCTTGCTGCACTCACAGAGGGTAAGTCGTAATAGGATTCTTCGTCGTCTTTAAGGGGGCGACCTTCAATAAAGGGCATTAGCTGATCTAAAATAGTTATGTCATCAGTGCCTTTTATGTAACGACACGTAGCTAATGGTAGCCATAAATAATCGTCTGAACAGCGTGTTCTTACACCGCGCCCTGATGGTGGGTGCCACCAATGTTGCACATCACCTTCGCTATACTGACGTGTGGCGCAGTACAGTATGTGATCCCTTAGTAATGCAGGCGAAGCATGTATTAATGCCATGGCATCTTGTAACTGATCGCGAAAGCCAAACGCGCCACCACTTTGATAAAACCCACTGCGAGCCCAAAAACGACATGCTAAAGTTTGGTACACAAGCCAGCCATTTGCTAATACATTCAATGCAGGGTCGGGGGTGTTAACCTGCACACTGCCGAGTGTTTGCTGCCAAAAATCAGTGACTTTTTCGAGTGCAATGCGTGCTGTACCGGGTTTTCTGAGTTTTAAAGCAAGCGTACTTGCTTGCTCTTTATTTTGCGCAGCACCGAGCCTAAAAATAATTGTGCGCTCTTGTTCACTTTGCAGTTCAAAAGGGACTTGAATTGCACCGCACGGATCGAGTGCCGCTCCTAAGTTGCCAGATAAATGAGTACGAGTCATTGCCTGGGGGTCGTGTAATGTTTTATTGCGACCAATAAACTCGCTACGGTCTCCTGTTAGTGTTCGTGACATATCATCAACGTCAAAAAAAGCAACTCTGCCACCAAACTCTGAGTTATAGGCATTAGAGGCAACCAATGCACCGCTCTTAGCATCAATTTCTGTTACAAGGTGTAGCGCTGTTTTAGAACGAAGATCGCCAAGTACCCATTCAACATAACCTGTTGCACTTAGGCGCCTGGTAGTTAATGAGTTGTTTTTAATTTTTAATACCGAGTATTTTACGGCGTCGAGTGTATCTACATACACACAAAGAGAGGATTCGATACCGGTTTCACTGTGCTCAAAGGTACTATAACCAAAGCCATGGCGGGTTATATAGGGATTAGCCCCACGTTTTGGCATCGCACAAGGTGACCAAAATTTACCTGTATCTTCATCACGTAAATAAAAGGCTTCGCCACCAGATGAGCCTGTAGTGTCTGCACTCCACGGCGTTAAACGAAACTCATGGGCGTTTTCGCTCCACGTATAAGCAAAACCATTTTCGTCAATAACGCTGCCAAAATGTGCGTTTGCTAGCACATTAACCCAAGGCAGAGGAGTTGGATTCGCTTCGGTGGTGGTAATAATATATTCGCGACCATCTTCACTAAACCCACCCAGTCCATTATTTAAAAGTAAGTTTTCTTGAGTATTGCCAAGCGCTTGATTGATTTTGGGATGTAATGCTTGAGTTGGGATTAGTCCCTTTACGTTTTTCTCTGCAAGCGTTCGACGGTTTACTTGCTCTGCCAATGTGCCACTTTGATCAATAATAATCCGCGAAACGGCTTGTAACAGTATGCGGTCTTCATTCGAAATTTGTTCTGCTGAGCGAACGAATATCCCGCCAGGGCGATCAATATAATGAGACTCAGTACCCGTTGCGATTAGCCCCATAATTTGGTCTTGCAAACCTTGTCGGTAACCAACTTGTTCTTCATTCCAAATGACTAAATCAGCGACAAGCCCTTTTAAGCGCCAATATGCATGGCATTGAATAAGTTGGCGGGCAATTTCAATATTATTACCGCTGGCTACTTTTAATAATATGATAGGTAAGTCGCCAGAAATTGAGTAGCCCCATAGTCCAGATTGTCCTCGACGATTTTGTATTAATACAGATGCGTTAGCCCGAAGAGTTGCATTGGCATACAAAATATACCCAGCCAACTGCCGGTAGAGTTGAGCATCTGCTTCATTGGCGTTAATTTGGCGTAAGGTCACATCGCTATGAGTCCATGCTAAATCAAGTGCTCGATCGGTAATGTGATGATCTTGATATTTAGCAATTAGCGCAAGGCAAGCCTGTCTACTTTGTGCCATACCCGTTATTACATCGAGTGTTACTACACTGCCAGCAAGTAAAGTCACAGGGGCGCGAATAGCAACAATAGGATCAAGCACAGACCCTTGTTTAGCGTCAAGTTCGCCCATTTCTAGCATTGCTTGTGGTGAAACCAAAGAGCGACCTCTACCAATAAATTGCATGCGATCAGTTGTACAAGACAGGGGTCCGACTTTTGTTGTACTGCTATTGACGCGTGTTGAAAGTAAATGAAACATCCAAGGTGTTTTTTCATCAGCAGAGCGTGCACGACGAGTACATAAAATGGCATTGCCACATGGAAGTATTTCAGTTTGTACAAACAAATTACTAAATGACGGTTGCATAAGGTCGGCTGCAGGGTTTGCCATTACAACTTCTGCATAAGTGGTTATATCAATTGTACGGGTATCGGGTGAGTGATTACTTAAGCGTATACGACGAAGTTCAATATCGTCCTCCGGAGAGACAACGATTTCAGTGTAAGTTTCTATATGCTGATCGCTTCGGCGAAACTCAGCGCGACCTTCAGAAAATGATGCGCTATACGACTGGGCTGGTTTTAGCGTTGGCTGGTGGGCTGCCGACCAAAAGTCGCCTGTGGCTGTATCTCTAATATAGACAAATGTTCCCCAATTGTCGCAAGTAGGATCCTCACGCCACCGTGTAACGGCTAAGTCGGTCCAGCGGCTGTAGCCACCTCCTGCATTTGTAAGCATTACATGGTAACGACCATTTGAAAGTAGCTGTACTTGGGGTGTTGGGGTAATAGCTGGAATAGGTGGATTAACCTTTATTTTTGCATGTTCAAATAACGCCCCGCTCTCTGCGTATTGGTCTATATGAGGTTGGAATATAGATGTTTTAGGCACGCGCTCTTGTAGTAATAGCAAAGCTGATTGCAGTAAAGGGTCTGATTCAAAGCGTTTTTGCATAGGCTGGTCAAGTAAATGATATGCCAATGCAAGTAAGCTCATACCTTGATGGTGAGCCATAAAGGAGCGAATGACTGCGCTTTTTTGATCTCTGGATAAACGGGCAGGGGTGTAATCTATTGCCTCATACAATCCGTAATGTCCCTCAAGTCCACTATCAGCTAACAGTTGAAGATTTTCGCACGCGGCTTGTGGGTTAACCATTAATGCCAATGCAGACGCGTAGGGAGCGATGACGAGGTCTTCTGATAAGCCTCGTTTTAGCCCTAAACCCGGTACGCCAAAGGCATGATATTGAAAATTAAGAGAAGCATCTACCGTATTGTATGCCGACTCAGATATGCCCCACGGTACGTTTTGTCTTTTTCCATAATCAATTTGTCGGGTAACCGCTGCACGGCAAGTTTGTTCGAGCAATGTACCGTCGTAGCTAGGCATAACTAACATGGGCATAAGATACTCAAACATAGAGCCACTCCACGACACCAGCACCGGCTCGGCGCCAGCGCTGGTTAGTAGGCGACTTAGAGCGAACCAGGTTTGCTGTGGCAATTTACCTTGTGCTATAGCAATAAAACTGGCTAAACGTGCTTCAGATGCCAGTAAATCGTAAAAACTGGTGTCACGTCGATGCTCATCTACGTTATAACCAATAGCCAATAAATGGCGAGACTCATCATATAAAAATGCATATTCCATTTGTGCAAATTCAATCGCTCTGTTGGCTAATTTGTCACATTGCGAAATGCAATCTTTGGCAAGCTGTGTACTGGCTAAAGTATGAATACGTAATGAAGAAAGCCACTGAGTTTCGTCGGATGGTAATACCGATGATAAAAGCGCATCAATTGCGTTAATAGTGTCGGGGCAACGTTTAACTAATTGCTGCATTGTCAAAATATTAGAATCAAGAAATAGCAGTTTTAAGCTAACTGGCGGATTAGTTAGTTTGAGCCATGGCGAAAATAAATAGAGTTCGTTTAGGGTACGCTGGCATTGCCTGTGTAAGTCTTGAGTCCATACTTTATGCTCTTGCGACTTTGTATCTAAATCATTAGTAGCGTCTTGCTTTATATTCTCTAACAATATTCGCGCATTATTATTGAGTGTAATTAAGTGCTGTTCAACGTCATATAGATTTGTAGGCGCAGTGATACGAACAGCGTTAAGTATTGAGCTCATGGCATTAATAGCGGTATCGATAATATTGTTTTTATTTTGCTCTGAGTCTAATTGCAATGTTTTAAACAAGTTTGCCACAATAGCCAAAGTGATACTTATGCCTTCAAACATTTGTGGGTGAACAATAGGTTTAGAAGGGAGTTCTTTTAATGCTATTTGTAAAGTTAAAAGGTGACCGGCTAAGTTACCGCTATCTACTGATGAAATATAGCGCGGTGGCAAAGGTTGCAATGTTTGTGTGTCGTACCAGTTATAAAAATGCCCTTCGTGGCGCTCGAGTTTATCGAGGGTATTAAAGCAATCTTGCGTGCGTTGAATTAAATCACTTTGTACAATAAAACCAAAATCATAGGCGCTAACGTTAGCCAGTAAAGACAGACCAATATTAGTAGGCGATGTACGGTGCGCAATAACAGGACCGGCTTCCTCTTGATAGTTATCGGGAATTAACCAATGATCGTCTGCAGTGTTAAAGTGGTCGAAAAAAGCCCATGTTTTACGGGCAATAGTTTGTAAAAATAATTGTTGCTTGTCGCTCAGTGGCGCTAAATTATCGAGTTTAGGCTCACTAAACCACCATGTTATAGCCGGTGATAAAAGCCATAATAAAAGTAGAGGAAATACAGCTAATATATTTGTAAAAGTTAAGTGTAAAGGGGCAAAGTAAAGTAGCGAAGCGATTAAAGTAATCGCAATAAATGGCGCAGTCCACATAGTGTAATAACTATTTATTAAGGCATTTACTACATGATTAGATTTATGATCTGTGACATGCCACTCTAATAAACGACGTTGAGTAAACAGCATTCGACCCGCACTACGTAATATTGCGGTTAAGTTAAACACAGCCTCAAAAGGTAAACATGCTAAACGAAAACCGATTTGAATAAGTTGACGAACAAAGCACTGTAAAACATCATGCAAATGGTGGGATATCAGCATTTCTGCGGGTTTGCGCATCGACGAAATTAGCGCGCTCAGCAATGGGGGTAATAAATAAATAGCACTTATGGCAAGGGTCCATTTCAATGGATTAGCTGCTGTAAACCAACCTACCGTAAGTAATAAAAAGATTGCGAGTGGTTCGACACTTCGACGTAAATTATCAAGAATTTTCCAACGTGATAAAGGTGACAAAGGATTTTGACATTTATCGCTTCGAGTGTTTAAAACACTAGGAAGTAACCAGCGCACAATTTGCCAATCTCCTCTGATCCAGCGCTCACGCCGACACATATCAGTGTTGTAACGTGTAGGGTATTCTTCGTACAAGTGCACATCACTAATCAACCCTGATCGAGCATAGCAACCTTCGAGTAAATCATGGCTGAGTATTTGGTTTTGTGGTAAACGGTTACCAAGTGTTTGTTCAAATGCATCTATATCGTATATACCTTTACCGATAAATGAGCCTTGTGAAAAGAGGTCTTGGTATACATCGGATATTGAACGCGTATATGGGTCGATACCCGGTTCTTCACCAAATAATTGCGAGTAACGAGAAGGGTTATGTCCCGATAGACTTGCTGCCATACGTGGTTGTAAAATGCCGTAGCCGCCTACAATACATTGTCTTTTTTCATCAAATCTTGGTTGATTTAAAGGGTGCGCCATGGTCGCAACTAACTGACGGGCACAATCTCGTGGAAGTTGTGTATCGGTATCTAAAGTAATGACATATTTAACTTTTTGTATAGCGTTAATATCACCGACGATAAGTTCAAATGCATGTTCTATTGGGTTTCGAAGTAGTGAGTTTAGATCTGATAATTTTCCGCGTTTACGTTCAAACCCCATCCAAATTTGCTCTTTTGGATTCCAGGTTCGTGGGCGATGCAGTAAAAAAAAGCGACTTTCTTGCTGTAAAAGAGAAGGCTCTGCATATTTGGCATTAAGGTTTTCTATACCAAGGCGTACTTGCGATAACAACGCTTCGTCTGTGGGGAGTGTTTGTTGCTCTGCATCAGTAAAGTCGGTCAGTAGAGCAAAGTGTATATGTTGATCGCGATTACCTAAAAATCTAACTTCGAGTACTTCTAATAACTGCTCAATACCTATAGAGCTGGTAAGCATTGTAGGGATTACTACGAATGTTTTATTTTGCGCTGGCAACCCTTTTGAATAGTCCATTCTGGGTAATCGTTGTGGGTCGACTAGCAAGGTAACTATCCAGTTTACGAGTGCTGAGGCTAATTGACTTGCTCCGAATAAAGTTAAAATTATTAAAAGAATAAACTGCCAGTGAGGTATGTTATTAGGAAC
Organism: Pseudoalteromonas sp. c7(2019); assembly: GCF_011378625.1. Taxonomy (NCBI): domain Bacteria; kingdom Pseudomonadati; phylum Pseudomonadota; class Gammaproteobacteria; order Alteromonadales; family Pseudoalteromonadaceae; genus Pseudoalteromonas; species Pseudoalteromonas sp. c7(2019). The sequence goes on from NZ_WTKS01000010.1 coordinate 152,728, forward strand.
GACCATAGCCATAAAAGAGGCACTAATTAGGGCTGTTAAGGATATAATTGCCCCTAAATAAAGTACTAATGTTATACGCTTGGCTTGCGAAAATAACGTTTTAAAAATAGGCGTTTTTACTGTTATGCGCTGCTTTAATTGCGTAATACCTTTATCAATTAAATAGTAGCCTACATGGTTAGGCGCAAGCGTTGTGTTTGATATTGTTTGGGCTTGATCAGCCTGCTGGGCTAATTTTATTGCTTTTTTAGCTATATCGACTTCTGAAAATGAGCTTCGCTTAGCGAGTTGATCTATGATTTTTCTGTAACTATCTCGCGTGATAAAGTCCATATAACCATACACACCCTCTATATCTTGGCGCAAAATGTGTTCTACAGCGCTATGATCTTCTACAAAATCCGCCCAGTTCATCGCGGTCAACCAGCGTAAGCTACTAATGTTATTGCTAATTGAGACTTGATCAGCGGCTTGTTGCTGATTCTCTTTTTGTACTAGTTGCTCTATGGTTAAACTCGAATCAGCTAGTTGTTGTTCAATCCAAGTAAGGGGAAGTGCTAATGCCGAACCATGCCCTTGTAATAAACGAGTTAGCTCTGCTACAAAAGCGCTTTCCATAGGAGGCTTTGAGCGTGCCATGTCGGCAATAACTAAAATTAAACTATTAGGGTCTTGCTCAGCAATTTCTAACATTTGATTAGCCCACTGTTGGGCTAGATTTAGGTGCTGGCGTGCGATTATGATACGTGTACTTACGCGTTGCAGGTTTTCAATTAAGGCTAACCTTAGCATAATTGGAATGGCCCAGAGTTCACCAAGGTTAAGCGTTGTTACTGTTTGATACGCGGCTAAAAATTGCGCTAAAATTTCGCTATCTACACGCCCGTCGCCATGGGAAATTACATTTAACGCAATATCATAAACTCGGGGCATACCTAAAGAGGCACCTTGCTCTAAACGTGGCAGTTCCTGACTATAGTGCTTAGGTAAATGAAGCCGAGCGGTACGAATTTGCTCTTCAATAAGATAAAAATTATCGAGTAACCACTCACCAGAGGGCATTATAGGCTGCTTTGCTTTAACGGCAATGGTTAATAAACTATTGGCTTTAATCAGTACTTTTTCGTTTTCGTCTAGGCGCTCAAGTAGCTGATCTTGAGTGTTTTTAGCATCTAAAATATGACTTTTTGCTAGTGATTTTGCATGTTTTTCCATTTGTTCAGCACTTAAGAGCTCTGATCGAATGGGGATTTGTTCTTTTTGGGGAGCTGATTTAAGCCAAGGGAAAAATGGCGAAAGGATGTTGATAAGCTTATTTTTATTCATCGTGGTAAATACTTGAGACTAAACGTCGTAGTGAAGATATTGACGGTTAAATTTATCACTGGATTTAAAAAAAGATGTTTTAAATTATTTTGGTTATTAGAGGTGAGCAAGTAATCATTAAAAATATTCATAAAGTTTATCTTATTGTTGAATACATACATCAACATATAACAAGCTTCGTTAAGGGTCGGTTCGTCAACACACATAGTCTAATAGTAGAGTTCTATTTTGTGTTTTATAACAGTGAGTTGTCGCCATGTTATGGTGTGGATTATCTTTAAATTTCATCAACCATTATGCATATATATCAACTAAAGGCAGATAAATTTAGACTATGTGTGTTAGCGTACATATTCGCCTTGTTATATTGAGTATCTTATTATTTCAGTGAAGTACAGCTGGGAGTGTCGGCTTATATTTAAAGTGAATAAACGTATATAAAATAATTAAAGGCACCTTAAAATTCTTTAATAAAAATAGAACAATTTTTATTATCAAAAAGCAACGACCTTTCATTTCTAGCGCCTAATAACTGTATAAACAAATCCGAGTTTATTATTAAAATATCCTGACTTACATACTTTCAAAGCCATTACTTTTAGGTTTTATTAGTTATAAGTTGGGCATATAAAAAGGAAATTCACATTAGATGGGTCAATTGAAGAACAAACTGCTTAATGCTTTATCTACTGACGCACAACACCTCATGTTTCCGCTTTTAAAGCGAGTCAATTTATCCCTTGGAGAAGTTATTTATGAAACAAGTGAAAAGCTCGATTACGTTTATTTTCCAATAGATAGTATTGTTTCATTATTGTATGTGATGATTGATGGCTCATCTGCTGAAATATCAGTTATCGGTAATGAAGGGGTGGTAGGTATAGCTGTATTTATGGGGGGAGAAAGCACTCCTAACCGGGCTATTGTGCAAAGTGCTGGTACTGCTTATCGCTTACCCGCTTGTGAATTACGCAGGCAATTTAATAGCGAGCCTGATATGCGTATGCTCATGTTACGTTACACGCAATCATTAATTACCCAAACAGCGCAAACCGCAGTTTGTAATCGTCATCATAGTATAGTGCAACAACTAAGCCGCTGGCTTTTACTATCGATTGACCGTTTACCGAGTAACAATTTAATAATGACTCAAGAGCTAATAGCAAATATGTTAGGCGTAAGACGTGAGGGAGTAACTGAGGCCGCTGGTAAACTACAAAAGCTGGGTATTATCACTTATAAACGTGGTCATATTAGTGTGATAGACCGACCTCAATTAGAATCTCAGTCATGCGAGTGCTATGAGGTTGTAAAAAGAGAAACAGACAGGTTGGAGTCTTATATGGAAAAAAAACCTAACGTTAGAAAACTATCCATTATCAGTTAATATATTTTGGTATCTAATAAGTTTATTTACATAAAAATAAAATCCGGTAATAGCTTCAAAACAGCCCAGCAAGTTGCTCATTGAGCCTGGGCTTTAAAATTTGTGTATGTTCTGCTGTTAGTGGGCTTTTTACATTTAACTTACTTTGGTAGTTGTCCGTCTACTTCCTTTTCAGCCTCAAGCCAATCATTTAAGTGATTGTCACCGGTAAAGTCACGATCACTGGCTAATGAGTAAGCTTTAGCTTCAATCATGTCATGTCGGCTGAGACCTTCTTTATTCAAATTAGATTTAGTTTTTGATACTGAATTACTTGAGATGTTATTACTCATGTGATTATTCCTAAAATATTACTCGATAAAATAAAAAACTTAATACCAAATTAAAACATTGAGTGTAGTTACATTATTCTCAATCTTAAGTGGAATGTAAGCTCGATTTATCATAGTAATACCAATGTGCAATAATACTTGATCAATTTGAGGGCTTAAACTTGACGCTAACTGTGTTAAAAATTTCTGAAAAAGAACAACTAAATAACGAAATTTTTGCCTTGTTATCGACACGGTTTTCTTACCTCAAAATAGCTCACTTAATTAAGCAAATTGGTATAAAAGCAGTACTACGTATAGCTTAAAAGACTATTCTACAATTTGTATGACCGCTTTATCCTAATGGCTTTGCAATTTTGAGTCTGTGCCACAGCGAACATAAATCACCCATTATCTGTATTTATAGTAATTTTGAGAAGGTAACGAGCGTTGAATATATGAGCTTTAATAATCATTGTTTGGCGCGATACCGTACAGAGTCAATATTAATAAACTCATATAATAAAATATAAAGTACTTAAATTATTTTAAGGACAGCGCGTGCAAACAGTTCCCGATATCGTATTTTTACTGGATGTTGATAATACATTGCTCGATAGCGATACTATTTTAAGCCATTTGAAAGATTTTTTAGAAGGTGAATTTGGTTGTGAAAATAGTGACCATTACTGGTCTATTTTTGAAAAACTTCGTAAAGAACTCGGTTATGCCGACTATTTGGGCGCACTACAGTGTTATCGAATGGAACATTCTGATGATCCGAGACTGCATCTGATTTCTTCTTTTTTAATTAATTATCCATATAAAGAAAGGCTTTACCCTAACGCACTTGCTGTGATTGAACATTTACAACAATTTGGCCCCACCGTTATTTTGTCTGATGGCGATATTGTATTACAACCACTTAAAATTTTACGCTCCGGTTTATGGGATGCAGTGGAGGGAAGGGTGTTGATATATGTTCACAAAGAGCAAATGCTTGCAGCAATAAAAGAGCAGTACCCCGCTAAACATTATGTAATGGTAGATGATAAGTTACGTATTTTAGCTGCTATGAAAGCGCAGTGGAAAAATGAATTAACAACTATATTTCCACGTCAAGGACATTATGCCCACGATATTAAGCAGCTACTTACCTATCGAAAGGCAGATACGAGTATTGATAGTATAAGTGATTTACTCAACTACGGTTTTTCTTATAAAGAGGATTTAATTGAATACAATTTAAATCCAAATAAAACATTGTTTTATATTGGGGCCTGTTGACCTTTCAGGATTAAAGTTTGTTCAATCTAGGGGCTATTTAATCGCGGCGTGAGGTTTGTAACCTAGTGGGCTAAGTAAAAACCGAGCAACAAAGAGTAAATTGCCCCTAGGCAGAACCTTTCGGGCAGCGCATGTTTGGCATTTATTCCACGTTATCGCCTATTTATGGGGAATAACCACACTACATAGGCTCTGCCTTGCCTAAATACCAAACACACTGCTGCAAATTCAACCTCGAAAGATAAACAGGCCCTGATGTGTATTGCTCTTATCTTATTTGAATTTTACCTGAGTTTTACAAGTAGCATTGGAGGAAACGTTTTTAAGTATAAAAGCAAATATCGTCCTTGAATATTTGCTTGGTAAGAGTGTTATAAAAGGCAGATTAAGACACGCTTGTTTTGGAATTTGCGCCTGTTTTAACTTTGTTTATTTACTGTTTTAGCAATTTTTTCCCAGTATGCAGCAAGTTCATAGTGATGAAAAACAGCTGCTTCAAAGTCCTGAGTTATCTCTTTATTTGGCTCATATACCGGCGCATCTTTTATCGCTTTACGAACTAAATCAGTTGAAATTGAGTTGTCGAGCCATTGCACTTCGTAAATCCATGCTGACGGGATAAGTGCTTGATGTCCTCCCCACCAATTGCTCGTTTCAACAATTAGGTAACGAACCGCCCATGTATTTTCTTCAACTAAAAATCCTGATACATGGCCAATGTCTCCGTCTTTAGCGTGTATGTTATAGCCAATAATAGCTTTGCAACTACGAAGATTAGGATCCCCTTTTTGATCATGCTGACTTTTTATACTTTTATGAATTAGATTTGCGCTGCGGGCACCTTCGACACTATGTTCAAAAATGTCATTGCCAGGATATAAGGAGTAGGGATATATCCCGCTTCCCCAAAAATTAGTACCGATCCAGTAATACGGGTATCCATAGTAGTTTAGGTAATCCATTTCATGTTGTCGTGAAACGGGTTTATTAGTATCAATACCAGGACTATTTTTAACTTGGTCTTTACTGATTAAAACAGGGAAAATCTTTTCATCCCAATTTGGGTTTTGCACCGCAATAGGGGAAATTAAAACTTTGCGACTCGATAGCCACGTGCCTGTTTCTACAACAAAATAACGTATCACCCATGCTAGGTCATCAAACAAAAAATCTTTTTCTTTGCCTACAATACCGTCACTAGCAGCGATTGCACAACCTTCTAAGTCTTTCATACTACGTAACATAATAACGATCCTTTTTAGTGGGTTATTTGCATTTGTAATGCATTATTTTTGCAGTTTTTAACGCGCTTTTGCTTATCAAGTGCTTTCTTCTTATTTAGGGCACGTTTATCTTTTGAGGTTAAACATGCGCAGCCCTTTGGGTTTGTCCTAGAGCGTGAGCTGGATGCGGAAGCTTTGCTCGGTTTTTACCGAGCCCGCTAGGTTGCAAACCTTGCGCCGCGATTAAATAGCCTCTAGATAGAACAAATTTCTATCTTAAAAGGTCAACAGACCCTAATGCTTATCTATAAAAAACCATGCTTTATAAGCTGTAAAGTACAAACGATAAGTAGATTAATATTTCCAGTTTCGGCTTTTGAAAAACAAAGGTCTGTGCGCTGACGAACAAGCAATGTTATTTTTCATTGATTTTTAGGTAGCGCTATAACAAGAATAATTAGAACGTGCGAAGTGTATTTTTAAAACTGGCATTATATTTGAGTGTTAGCGCACGGACTCTATGCTTATTTTTGAGTAGCGTGGCTTTGTGACTGACTTTTATTCGCGCTGTAAGTGTTGAGAATACTCACTTTATTCAGCTAACTTTAAATAAAGTAATCGAGCATATAATGTTAATACATAATAAAAAGAGAAAGTTGGGTGCTCCAGCATTGGGGCTATATAACGTGCGCAAGTCGAGAAAACATAAATATAACACTATTTCTGGGCCGTCACCCAAAGTTGAATACGTTGCTGGTGTTTTAGCGCCAACAAGATCAAACAATGCTGTTATACGTTATATAGATTATTCAGCTAGCCGTATAGAAGCCAAAGAGGTTAGCGATATTGATGAGTTTTTAAAAACTCCCCAACCTGAGTGGGCAACGGTGAGGTGGATCCACGTGAGTAATACAGACTCTTATATTGTTGGTTTACTTCAACATCATTTCGCATTTCATACGCTCACCGCAGAAGATATTTTACATGTACCTCAGCGACCTCGTATCGAATTTTTTGACGATCATTTATTTGTTGTATTAAGCATGTTGAAGCTAGAGACGCATGAGCCCAATAATACAATCCTTGATATTGAGCAAGTTAGCTTACTTTTATATGACAATGTTTTACTGAGTTTTCAAGAAAAACCAGGAGACGTGTGGCAATCCGTTCGCGGTCGTTTGCATACAGAAAATCGTCGTATTCGCAAAAATGGTACTGGTTATTTACTTTATGCATTACTTGATGAACTGGTTGATAAATGTTTTCCGGTACTTGAACAATATGGCGATATCCTTGAGGAACTTGAAGTAACAACACTTGAAAATCCAACTCCCCACGTACTGCATCATATCCATAGTATTAAACGAGAATTGGCATTATTAAGAAGAATTGTTTGGCCTATGCGAGAGGTTATCGACCATTTGTATCGCGAGGAAGGAGGCAGAATAGATGACTCTACGCGCCCTTACCTTAGAGATGTGTATGAGCATAATATTCAAATAGTTGAAATTATTGAGTCATACCGTGAAATGGTAAGCGGTTTAAGTGAACTATACATGTCAGCTATTTCAAACCGTATGAATGAAATTATGAAAGTGCTTACTATTATATCTTCTGTTTTTATACCGTTAACATTTATAGCTGGAATTTATGGAATGAACTTTAAATACATGCCAGAGCTAAACTGGACTTGGGCATATCCCGTTTTGTGGTGTGTTTTTATTTTGATAACGGCAGCAATGATATTTATTTTTTGGCGTAAAGGTTGGCTTAATAGAAATTAACTTTAATAGAAACAAAATTTAATAGAAACAGCAAGTAAATGCTCAATAAAACAACTGCTTATGATTAACAATAATAAATGCGTACGCTAGCGAACAGAACCAATAATATCACTCACTTACACTCATTGTATTAATTGGGGTGTAAGTGTTTTGCGCTCCATATTTTAAGTGGAGATTAAAATGGGTCATGAATTTTGGAGTGAGTGGTACTCAGGTTGGGGTTGGTTTTTATGGTTTGGTATGTGGTTATTGCTCATATCGAGTTTAAGCCATTGGGGTTATAGCTACCGAACCCATAGACGCTATGGGTTAGAGTCTAATAAAACTGCAATTGATATTCTTAATGAAAGATACGCCAGCGGCGATATTGACAAAAAAGAATTCGAGCAAAAAAAACAGGACATAACTACCATTGCGTAGTTAATGCGCTGGCTAATCCTCGCCATGCTCTTATATAGAGCATGGCTTAAGCATTTTCGGATGCGACAAGATGGAAACCCTGCATATGATTCTTCCTTCATTAACATCAAAAGAATTAGAGTTAATTGACGCATATTGGCGTGCCACAAATTACTTGTCGGTAGGTCAAATTTATTTATGCGATAACCCACTTTTAGAACGCCCACTGGTACTAAGTGATATTAAAAATATGTTGCTTGGGCACTGGGGAACAACACCCGGGCAAAATTTTATTTATGCGCATTTAAATCGCGTTATTAAAATACACGATCTAAATATGATTTATGTATCTGGCCCAGGGCATGGCGGGCAAGCTATGGTTGCTAATACCTATCTTGAGGGCACCTACAGTGAAATTTACCCTGATATAAGCCAAGATAAAGCAGGTATGCAAAAACTGTTTTTGCAGTTTTCGTTTCCCGGTGGCATTCCTAGTCATGTGTCGCCCGAGTGTCCGGGCTCGATTCATGAAGGTGGCGAGCTGGGCTATTCTTTGAGTCATTCATTTGGAGCTGTATTTGATAATCCAGACTTAATAGTTGCTTGTGTGGTGGGTGATGGTGAGGCAGAAACAGGGCCTATTGCAACTGCATGGCATTCTAATAAGTTTCTTAATCCTATCAGTGACGGTGCTGTTCTCCCTATATTGCATTTGAATGGGTATAAAATTGCGAATCCTACCGTTTTAGCGCGTATTACCCGTGAAGAATTAGAGCAATTAATGTTCGGTTATGGCTGGAGCCCTATTTTTGTTGAAGGACATGAGCCTGAGCTAATGCATCAGGCTATGGCTAAAGCACTTGATGTCGCAATACATCAAATAAAAAAAATAAAAAAAGATGCTCTCGATAATAACGATCCAACTCGTCCACGTTGGCCAATGATTATCCTCATTTCACCTAAAGGGTGGACGGGTCCAAAGCTCGTAGATGGTTTTCAGATAGAGGGAACATCGCGTGCGCATCAGGTTCCTATTTCTAGCCCATCAGCTCATCCAGATCATTTGCAATTATTAGAAAGCTGGCTGCGTAGCTATCATCCAGAAACACTTTTCGATTCACAAGGGCGTTTATTACCAGAGCTTGCTGAATTGTCCCCAACGGGGAATCGCCGTATGGGAGCAAATCCTCATGCGAATGGTGGGTTGCTGCTAGAAGATTTGCATATGCCTGATTTTCGCGATTATGCATGCGAAGTAATCTCTCCCGGTATACGAGGAATTGGTGATACCAGAGTTTTAGGTCCATTTTTGAGAGATATAGTTGAGCTTAATGACGAGCAACGTAATTTTAGAGTATTTGGACCCGACGAAACAGTATCCAATGGTTTAGGTGCACTGCTAGAGGTAACCGATAGACAGTGGAATGCAGCAACCCATAGCAACGATGAGCAGCTTTCGCCTAGTGGCAGAGTAATGGAAATGCTGAGTGAACATCAATGCGAAGGTTGGCTTGAAGGATATTTATTAACCGGCCGCCATGGTTTGTTTAATAGTTATGAAGCGTTTATTCATATTATTGACTCGATGTTTAATCAACATGCTAAATGGTTAAAAGTGGCGGCAGGTTTACCATGGCGTAAAAAAATCGCTTCACTTAATTATTTACTGGCATCGCATGTATGGCGACAAGATCACAACGGTTTTACCCATCAAGATCCGGGTTTTATCGATCATGTTATTAATAAAAAAGCTGAAATTGTGCGCGTTTATTTACCGCCTGATGCTAACTGCTTGCTGTCGGTAATGGATCATTGTTTGCGAAGTCGTCATTACGTTAATGTAGTTATTGCAGGCAAGCATCCTGCGCCGCAATGGTTAGATATGGTGGCAGCTGTTAAACATTGCGAGGCAGGGATTGGCATTTGGCAATGGGCGGGTAATAGCGTAGATGCAACACCTGATGTGGTGATGGCTTGTTGTGGTGATGTGCCTACATTGGAAACGATGGCAGCCGTTATGATTTTACTCGAGCATTTTAGTAATCTTAGAATCCGGGTTGTTAACGTGGTTGATTTGATGCGTTTACAGCCTAATACCGAACATCCTCACGGGTTAATCGCAGAGGATTTTGACACTCTGTTTACTATTAATAAGCCGGTTATTTTTGCATTTCATGGCTACCCAACGCTTATTCATAGGCTTACGTACAAGCGTAATAATCATCATAATATTCATGTTCGCGGGTATAAAGAAGAAGGCACTATTACAACTGCTTTTGATATGACGGTATTAAACGAGATTGATCGTTTTCATTTAGTGTTAGACACACTGGAACGCCTGCCAAACTTGGGTACAAAAAGAGACGCACTAAAAAAACAGCTTGAAGAAAAGCTTGTTGAGCATAAAAAATATATTAATAAGCATGGGCAAGATCTCCCTGAAATTCGTAATTGGCAGTGGCAGGCGCATCAATGAATTTTGTAGCTCAATCCACGATTAGTAAATTTGAAAATCTCGGTACAATTACCGCTATACGCGGCAGCGTAATTGACGTGCGTTTTGACACAAAGCTACCTGCGATTAATTCAATGCTTAGTGCTGGCGAAAACAAACAGTGTATTTTTGAAGTGCTAGAGCAGCGCAATGAGCATCATGTAAGAGCAATTGCGCTCACGCCTACACAAGGACTTGCGCGTGGCATGGAAGTTGTTGACAGTGGCGGACCGTTACTTACCCCTGTAGGTAAAGGAACCTTATCGAGAATGTTTGATGTGTTTGGTAACACGCTTGATGGCGGTGGTGAGCTTAAAGATGTTCAGTGGCGCTCTGTACATAATAAGCCAGTGCCATTAACCGAACGGTCAACCCAATCAGAGATTTTTGAAACTGGTATAAAAGTAATTGATCTGCTGGTGCCGTTAGAACGTGGTGGCAAAGCGGGATTGTTTGGCGGTGCAGGTGTTGGCAAAACAGTGTTATTGACTGAAATGATTCACAATATGGTGGGCAAGCACAAAGGTGTTAGCCTATTTTGTGGCATAGGTGAGCGTTGCCGTGAAGGCGAAGAGCTTTATCGCGAAATGAAAGACGCGGGCGTTTTGCCAAACATGGCGATGATTTTTGGGCAAATGAACGAGCCACCAGGGAGTCGTTTTAGGGTGGGGCATGCAGCTTTAACTATGGCTGAGTATTTTCGTGATGATGAGCAGCGAGATGTGCTGTTGCTAATCGACAATATATTTCGTTTTATTCAGGCAGGCTCTGAGGTATCGGGCTTAATGGGGCAAATGCCTTCAAGGCTTGGTTATCAGCCTACTATGGGCACAGAGCTTGCCGGCTTAGAAGAGCGAATTGCCAATACACAAAATGGTGCTATTACTTCTATTCAAGCGGTGTATGTACCTGCCGATGATTTTACCGATCCGGCCGCAGTTCATACATTTTCTCATTTATCGGCTTCTATTGTGCTCTCTCGCAAACGCGCTAGCGAAGGATTATTTCCGGCTATAGATCCCCTGCAATCTAATTCAAAAATGGCGAGCCCCGGGGTTGTGGGAGAGCGCCACTACTTACTTGCACAAAAGGTACGTAGCACCTTAGCGCAATACAATGAACTCAAAGATATTATTGCTATGTTAGGGCTTGAACAGTTATCAGTTGAGGACCGCAACATTGTTGGACGCGCAAGGCGTTTAGAGCGTTTTCTTACTCAGCCATTTTTTACAACAGAGCAATTTACTAGTTATAAAGGCAAACTTGTTAGCCTTGATGATGCGCTAGATGGGTGTGAACGCATTTTAAATGATGAATTTAAAAACGTGCCAGAGAGTGCACTTTATATGATAGGTGCCATAAGTGAGGTCAAAATAAAATCCACAGTAAATAATAATGAGGAGGCAAGTGGTGCCGCAAACTCAGATACACCTTAAATTATTGCTGCCATATGAGATATTTTTCGACAGGCATGATGTGACTCATGTTGTTGCCGAAACAAGCGAAGGATCGTACGGATTTTTACCCAATCGCCTTGACTGTGTTGCGCCACTAACCCCAGGTATTTTGACATTTAATTGCGAAAAAGACGGTGAGATATTTGTAGCCGTAGATGAGGGCGTATTAATTAAAACAGGAAACACTGTGCTGGTATCGGTGCGAAGTGCCATATTAGGTACTGATCTGGCGACACTTCGCAGCGCTGTAGATAAAGAGTTTTTGGCACTCAATGAACAAGCACAACAAGTAAGAACAGTGATGGCTAAATTAGAAAGTAGCTTTTTAAATCGTTTTCGACTTTAACCACTAAAAGCTATTTATTTATGACAAACAAAAAAGACGACCTAGGTTCAAAAGACTCACAAAGCAGTTCATCAACACTTGCAGAACAAGTAGAAATAAAAGCCCAGCGTAAGCTAAAAGCAAGGCTTAACTCTCATCAAAAAATATGGTTTGGTTTAGGAATGATGGGCCTCATTGGTTGGTCGGTTGCAGTGCCTACCATACTTGGTGCAAGTTTAGGTGTGTATATAGATTCGCATTATGAAAGCGATCATTCATGGACATTGGCTTTATTGGTTGCGGGTTTAGCACTTGGGTGCTTTAACGCGTGGCACTGGATGAGCAAAGAAGACAGCGCGATACATCAAGAGCAAAAGGATGACGAAGATGCATGAGCTAGTTGGCGTATTAATTATTGTTAGTGTAGGTCTAATGCTTGGTGCCTTATTTTTTGGTGGCCTATGGTGGACGGTGCAAAAAAGTATGGTATCGACTCACCCAGCGCTATGGGTTGTGCTGAGTTTATTTATACGCATGGGAATTACTTTAAGTGGCTTTTATAGTGTGATGACGAGTGACTTATTATCAAGATCTTGGTTGCAATTACCACTGTGTTTATTTAGCTTTTTGATAGCCCGTTTTATTACCACTTATGTTACCCGTACTGCATCAACCTCTCATTTAGCAAAGGTGACACATCATGCACCTGAGTCCTGATACGGTTATTTATTGGCAAAATGGTTTTTTAAAACTCAATGCAACCATCGTTTTCACTTGGGTTTTAATGTTGGTTTTGGTGATTAGTTCGATATTGATAACCCGTAAGCTTTCAACCACGTTAAAGCGTTCTCGTTGGCAAAATTTTTTAGAAATTATAGTAACGGGGATCACACAACAAATTGAAGACGTAGGCTTGAATGACGCTAAAAAATACCTTGGCTTTTTAGGCACACTGTTTTTATTTTTAGTAACCGCGAGCATGTTTACCATTGTTCCGGGTTATGAGCCACCCACGGCATCGTTATCGACTACAGCAGCACTGGCGCTCACCGTATTTATTGCAGTGCCTTTATTTGGTATCAGTGAACAAGGGCTTGGCAATTACTTAAAATCTTATATGGCTCCTACTTTTATTATGTTGCCATTTAATATTATTAGCGAATTATCACGGACACTTGCTCTGGCTGTGCGGTTATTTGGCAACATGATGAGCGGGGCAATGATCATTGGCATTTTGTTAACCATTACACCCTTTATATTCCCAATCGTAATGACGGCACTGGGTTTGCTTACAGGCTTAGTACAGGCTTATATTTTTACTATTTTAGCCGCCGTCTATATTGCTGCGGCTACGCGCTCAGTAAAACCAGCCAAACAACGAGTTAATTAATCACGTATTTCTACACATCATACTTGGAGAGAACATGGATAGCATGACAATGATAGCAATGGCATCAATCGTTATTTCAGGAATTACAATTAGTTTTGGTTGTTTAGGTCCATCGCTTGGCGAAGGCAAAGCAGTAGCAACGGCATTGAGTGCATTAGCACAGCAACCTGATGCATCAGCAACTATTACGCGTACGCTCTTTGTAGGGCTTGCGATGATTGAATCGACCGCAATATACTGTTTTGTCGTGTCGATGATTCTTATTTTTGCCAATCCGTTTTGGAACTACGCTATTGCACAAGCTGCAGGAAGTTAAACCATGCTAATTGATTGGTTTACAGTTGCAGCCCAAGTGGTTAATTTTTTAATTTTGGTGTGGTTACTAAAACGCTATTTATATAAACCAATTTTGCACGCTATTGATAGGCGAGAAGAGCGTATAGCCGCTGAGTTAGACGATGCTGAAACAAACCAAAATGAAGCACTGGCGGAGCGTGAAAAGTTTTTTCTGAAAAATGAAGAGTTTGAACAACAACGTACACAAAAGATGCAACAAGTAAGCGTGAGTGCTAAGCAAGCAGAGCAAGCACTTATATTAGAGGCGCAAAAAAGAGTCCAAAGCTGGGGCACCAAATATCAACAAAATATAGTAAAAGAGACTGATAATTTAAAGGAGTCTTTAAGTCGAAAAGTTAAGCAAGAGGTATTTGCTATTAGTCGCAAAACCTTAACTGAACTGGCATCAACAACTTTAGAACAACAAATATGTGAGGTGTTTACAGCCCGCTTATATAAGCTTGATGACGACAAAAAAACCACTTTAGCGCAGGCGCTAAATACAAATAGTGAATTTGTACCTGCCTTAATTCAAAGTGCGTTTGAGCTAACTGAATCTCAGCGTTTAGCACTTAAGAATGCTATTAATACTGTGTTTTCAAAAGATATTACCATTAAATTCACCACCGATGAGAGCCTTATTAGCGGGATTGAGTTATGTGTTAATGGACAAAAGCTGGTGTGGAGTATTGACGATTACTTACAATCAATCGAGCAGGAAGTTGATATGTTACTAAAACAAAAAACAGCTCAGCCTACAACTTCTCAACCTGTTGATAAGTGATGAGTGACCTTAGTGAAAACACTCAAAATAAAAACACAAAAATACACAGTTTAACAAACGCGTTTGGTGATGTGTTTAAGCACATTCAGCAAGGGCTAAAAACAGTTAACTCAAAATTGAACTTACATGAAGTTGGTATCATTACCAGTGTATCAACGGGTATTGCGAAGGTGTCGGGATTACCTGGCGTTGGCTTTGAGGAACTAATTATATTTCCCGGTAATGTGCTTGGAATTGCGTTTAATATTGATGAAAAAGAAGTCGGTGTTGTGCTTTTAGGTGAATACGCCCACTTACAAGCTGGGGATGAAGTGCGCCGCAGTGGTCGTGTAATGGATGTAGCGGTTGGCAATGCGCTATTAGGGCGAGTGATAAACCCACTTGGCGAGGCACTAGACGGTGGAAGCGTTATACAAACCGAGCAGCGTTTACCAATAGAGCGTCCAGCTGCACCAATTATGGACCGCTCTCCTGTTACTACGCCTTTGCAAACCGGACTTATTGTAATCGATGCAATGATCCCAATAGGGCGAGGACAACGAGAGCTTATTTTAGGTGACAGGCAAACAGGTAAAACAGCTATAGCCATAGACACGATTTTAAATCAGCGAGAACAAAATGTAATTTGTATTTATTGCGCTATTGGTCAGCGGGCATCAACGGTCGCTAAATCAATAGCAATATTACGCGCGCAAAATGCAATGGCTTATACGGTTGTTGTTGCAACAGAGGGTAATGAGCCACCGGGCTTACAGTATATAGCGCCTTACGCTGCAACCAGTATTGCAGAATATTTTATGGAGCAAGGACGTGATGTACTTATTGTATATGACGATTTAACTAAGCACGCAAGAGCTTACCGCGAGTTGTCTTTGTTGTTACGACGACCGCCCGGACGAGAAGCATTTCCTGGGGATATTTTTTATATTCATTCACGATTACTAGAGCGTGCGACCCATTTAAATAAAGAACGTGGCGGTGGTTCCTTGACCGCACTCCCCATTATAGAGACCGAAGCTCAAAATATTTCAGCCTATATTCCAACTAATTTAATTTCGATTACCGACGGGCAAATTTATTTATCACCCTCATTATTTGCTCTAGGTGTATTACCAGCCGTTGACGTTGGTAAGTCGGTTTCTCGTGTGGGCGGTAAAGCACAGCGTGCTGCGTTTCGTGCAGTTGCTGGCGATTTAAAGCTTGCATATGCTCAATTTGAAGAGCTAGAAACCTTTGCTCGTTTTGGTGCCCGACTTGATGATGATACACGGCGTATAATTGAACATGGACGGCGTATTCGAGCGAGCTT
The DNA here is from genome assembly GCF_011378625.1 of Pseudoalteromonas sp. c7(2019). Classification (NCBI taxonomy): domain Bacteria; kingdom Pseudomonadati; phylum Pseudomonadota; class Gammaproteobacteria; order Alteromonadales; family Pseudoalteromonadaceae; genus Pseudoalteromonas; species Pseudoalteromonas sp. c7(2019). The sequence goes on from NZ_WTKS01000010.1 coordinate 168,540, forward strand.
ACATCAATCTGAATCATCACCTATGCCAGTGCCTGAGCAAATTATGCTATTACTCGCACTCAGTAATGGCTTTTTAGATTCGATTGAACTGCTAAAAATAAACGACGCAAAAAATATTCTTAAAAAAGCAGTTGCGCAGTTAGACGATACTTTGTGTGATAGATTTGATACCGCTAAAAGCTTAAGTGATGACGATCGACAAACAATTGTTGAGTTGGCTAAGCGCGCACTTGTTGATTTTGAGCCTGAAAAGAAGGCAATAACAACATGAGCAATAGTGCCGCTAATTTACGCCATAAAATAGCCAGTGCAAGTGATTTACAAGGCGTGGTAAAAACGATGAAGGCACTTGCTGCCTCGAGTATTGGGCAATATGAAAAATCGATTAGCTCATTGACCGATTACTACCGGGCAGTTGAGTTAGGATTAAGTGCGAGTTTGCGTGATGACATGTCATTTCAATTTTCACCACAACCCAAAAATTTAAATGAAAGCAGAGCGGGTGTGATCATATTCGGCTCAGATCAAGGGTTGGTAGGGCAATTTAATGAAAGTATTACCGACTTTACAATTAAAGCGCTAAGTAACGAGACCCAGCCACCTCTAATTTGGGTGGTAGGCGCACGTGCTGCATCTCGACTTACCGATGCCGGCTTTAATTTAGTAAAAGTATACACAGTGCCAGTGAGTGTTCACGATATAGATACCTTAGTTAGGCAAATTCAAATAGACAGTGAATCAAGCTTAGTTCTTAATCCTGGTTGCCGTGTATTGGTGTTTTATAATCAACCTAAACAAGGCGCGCTTTATGAATGTGTGTCTCAGCGATTACTCCCACTTGACGAGCAATGGCGAGATAATTTTAAAAATATTTTATGGCCAACTAAAGCTTTGCCAGAAGTACTCTGCAAGCACTCTACAACAATAAGAGCATTGATCCGCGAGTATATTTTTATTTCTCTCTATCGTGCATGTGCCGAGTCGTTGGTCAGCGAAAATAGCAGCCGTCTTGGCGCAATGCAACGCGCTGAAAAAAATATTGAAGAGCTACTTGATAAGCTTTCGAGTGAGTTTAATACTCTCCGTCAAAGTACCATTGACGAGGAGTTGAGTGATGTACTTGCAGGTTATGAATTACTAAATAAAATAGACTAGGGGCTGTTGATCTTAGAGGTTGAATTTGAAGCTCTATGTGTTTTTTTAATCAAAACATCGCCTATACAGTGCGGTTATTGACTCTTTGTAACTCGATTTTTACTTATTCTTACAAAAATGTAAGCCATTAGAGTAACGCAGAAGCCGCTACCGAGCCCGCTAGGTTACAAATCGCGCACGATTACCCCCCTGTAAATTGAATGAATTTTAATCATGAAATGTCAACAAAACTCACAAGGATAATTTACAAGAAATAAAGCTATAACCTGGTTGTAAGCGATCGTTAATTAATGATTAACTGTTGAAGTTGAGTGTTCAAGAGTGGGTAGTGCTTTTTCTTTGAGGTATTTTATTATTGTTTTGAACTGGTATGACTGAGTGGATTCGAACTGCTGACCCTTGGACCGGGTGATCAAGAGTGGGTAGTGCTTTTCTTTTGGTTTTTTATTACTTTGATTTGGTACGACTGAGTGGATTCGAACCACTGACCCTTGGACCGGGTGATCAAGAGTAGGTAGTGCTTTTTCTTTGGATTTTTATTGCTTTGAATTGGTACGACTGAGTGGATTCGAACTGCTGACCCTTGGACCGGGTGATCAAGAGTGGGTAGTGCTTTTTCTTTTGGTTTTTTATTACTTTGAATTGGTACGACTGAGTGGATCCGAACTGCTGACCCTTGGACCGGGTGATTAAGAGTAGGTAGTGCTTTTTCTTTGGTTTTTTTATTACTTTGAATTGGTACGACTGAGTGGATCCGAACTGCTGACCCTTGGACCGGGTATCAAGAGTGGGTAGTGCTTTTACTTAGGTTTTTTTCATTACTTTGAAGTGGTACGACTGAGTGGATTCGAACCACTGACCCTTGGACCGGGTGATTAAGAGTAGGTAGTGCTTTTACTTAGGTTTTTTTCATTACTTTGAAGTGGTACGACTGAGTGGATTCGAACTGCTGGCCATTGGACCGGGTGATCAAGAGTGGGTAGTGCTTTTACTTAGGTTTTTTTCATTACTTTGAAGTGGTACGACTGAGTGGATTCGAACTGCTGGCCATTGGACCGGGTGATCAAGAGTGGGTAGTGCTTTTACTTAGGTTTTTTTCATTACTTTGAAGTGGTACGACTGAGTGGATTCGAACTGCTGGCCATTGGACCGGGTGATCAAGAGTGGGTAGTGCTTTTACTTAGGTTTTTTTCATTACTTTGAAGTGGTACGACTGAGTGGATTCGAACTGCTGGCCATTGGACCGGGTGATCAAGAGTGGGTAGTGCTTTTACTTAGGTTTTTTTCATTACTTTGAAGTGGTACGACTGAGTGGATTCGAACTGCTGGCCATTGGACCGGGTGATCAAGAGTGGGTAGTGCTTTTACTTAGGTTTTTTTCATTACTTTGAAGTGGTACGACTGAGTGGATTCGAACTGCTGACCCTTGGACCGGGTGATCAAGAGTGGGTAGTGCTTTTTCTTAGGTTTTTTATTACTTTGAAGTGGTACGACTGAGTGGATTCGAACCACCGACCCCTACCATGTCAAGGTAGTGCTCTAACCAACTGAGCTACAGTCGTACAATTTTTGAGGTTTTACTTAAATTTTGGTACGACTGAGTGGATTCGAACTACTGACCTTTGGACCGGGTGGTCAAGAGTAGGTAGTGCTCTTTCCTTCAATTATACGTTTCATTAATGTTGGTACGACTGAGTGGATTCGAACCACCGACCCCTACCATGTCAAGGTAGTGCTCTAACCAACTGAGCTACAGTCGTATTACTTTATTTAAGTAGGTGTTAATTGCTTAACAACGGCGGCTAATATATAGCGTGGCGGTTGGTGAATCAAGCAAGTTTGTTGTTTTTGAGTTTATTTGCCGTTTTTTTATTCATATTGGGCTTATTTCACACGTTTTATAAAAACCTTGCCACCAAACCACATGTTTTTTAGCTGAGCTTTTTAGTAAGTTCAGTAAGTTACTTGCTGAGCCCGTTTTTACTAAGTTATTAATTTGAGGGCTTGAGATACTTTCGTTAAACCAAAGCTCATTATAAAGCGGTTGTAGTGCCTCTAGATAACCAGTTAACTGCGCTTGATAGGGCTGAATTTCTTTTAGGTAAAACTTTTGAAATACGTTGCTTATGATTTTTGCGTTTTTATTATTTTTATCCTGTGGGCACAGCGTATTAAAGTTTAATGTTTTTACAAACTGCGTGGCGTTGTTATTTAACACTACCTGCTTGCGGACCGATTGAATGAGTGCCTGGTTAAATTGAAATTTATTAAGCTGCTCGAGTGCACTAAAAATAGAATCGCTATTAATTTCACTAAATTCTTTAGCCTTAATTTGTTGCTTAATGAGTACAAGTTGCTTTAGCGCAAGTACGGTATCACTAAAACCAGCAGGTTCAGTAGTAAGCTCGTTTGAGGTGAGTTGCCAGGTACGATTTAACTCAGGCTCTTTAAATAACATGGTGTTAAAAAAGTGCATTAGGTGTGTTTCTTTGTAGTTTTTGGCTGCGAGTATTTTTGTGTAACTAGGACTATTTTTATCAAGCGTGTCTAAGCAAACCTGCGCACTTTTAATAAAGTTTATTTGATATTTTAATTGCCCAGCAGCGCTGGCGGTTTTTCCTAATTGGTTATTGTGCTCACTTATAAGCACGTTAAGCTTACATTGGCTAATGCCTGCAAGCTCAACAATGCTCAGTGTTAAGTCACTTTGTGCTATTGGGGTAGGCTGCAGTAAGGGGAGTTGCTTGAGTGGCGCAGGTTGTGTTGGACTTGTATCAGCTGTGCTACTTAAGCGTTCAATATAAGTAACGTTTATACTACTTTGTGGTTTGTTGCAGCCAGTAAGCGTTAAAAAACACATTACCAGCAAAGCAGCTGGTAATGTTTTAAGGCTGAGTTTATTAGTTTTGATTGAGTGCATCAATTTTAAGAAATTCATATTTTAGACGTTTTTTTACCGTTAGCATTAATAAAATAGCAGCGACACTAAGACCTACTATTATCCCAGTCCAGAAACCGTGTGGCCCCATAGCTGGCACAATTATGTCTGTTCTTGCCAATACGTAACCTAAACAAAAGCCGATTAACCAATACGATATAAACGTAATATACGATATAGGCGTGGTGTATTTTAACCCACGGAGTATGCCATTTGCTGCAACTTGCAGTGCATCAGGTAATTGGTAAATACACGCTAAAATCATAATTGATGAAGCCAATGCCATAACAGCGGGGCTGTCGGTATACAGTTGGCTAATTAAATCACGACCGGCAAACGTAATAAGCGCTAAAAATAACGCAACAGCAATGGCTAAAATATAGCTGGTAGAAACCGCAACTTTTAATTGAGTCATGTTCTTTTGGCCATATAAGTTACCTATACGAATGCTAATAGCGATTGATAGGCTCAGCGGCATCATAAACAGCAATGTAGTTACACTGGCTGCTATTTGATGCCCCGATATAGCTACTGCACCTAAATGCGCTATAAATAGCGGTATACACGCAAATAAAGTGACTTCAAAAAAGGTGGCGAGTGAAATTGGTATACCTAACTTAGTAATAATACCAATGGTAGTGAAATTAGGTTTTTCGAATGATGAAAGCAGGCCTTTAGCATCTACTTTTTTACTCATTTGGCAGTAAGTGACTTGCGCTATTGCCATAACAGTTAAAACAATTGCTGTGGCAATGCCACAGCCCGCGCCGCCATAAGCAGGAAAACCAAATAAGCCATTTATGAAAATATAATTTACCGGAATATTAACAGCTAAACCTAATAGGCTTATGTAAAACGCGGGCTTGGTCATTCCCATACCTTCGGTAACGTTTCTGTATACCGTAAAAATTAAAAATCCAAATACACCCCATTTCACAAAGTGAATGTAGTCAATGGCAAGGTTTGCAATTGCAGGCGTTGTATCGAGCTTAAAAATAATAGCATCTGCTAAATGGGCAATTCCAAAGCCTGTAAAGCTCAAAATAGCGGTTAAATAAAGCGCTTGTTGAAAATAGTGGCTAATGCCTTTGCGGTCATCACTGCCCGAAAACTGCGCAATAATACCAGTAAGCGCTAATAAAATACCTTGAAGGCCAAGTAATAAAGGGTTCCATATTCCTGTTGCAATAGACAGTGCAGCTAAGTCAGTAGGGCTAACTTGACCTGCCATAATTGTGTCGACGACCGACATTAAAATAAGTGTAACTTGCGCTAAAAAAACAGGTAAAGCGAGGGAAAGTAAACGCTTGGCTTCCCAATTGCAAAAGGTCATAAAAACAGCTAGTTGATAAAATAGGGCGTAATTGTAATCTATTGGGGTTTAAATAAAAATCACAGTAGTGAATGATTTTATGAGTTGATACGTTAAACTAGCACTTTGTAATAATTTAAAGTGATTTTATGTTTACAGGAATAGTGCAAACGCAAGCTACGGTGGTCTCTAAGACTCAAACAGACGGTGTTTTACGCTTAGTTGTATCGGTGAGCGATGAGTACGTTAAGCATTTAGATTTAGGCGCAAGTATTGCTATTAATGGCTGTTGTTTAACAGTTGTGCAAGTTGAGCTAAGTAATCACGATGTGGTAGCGCAAGTGCATTTTGATGTGATTGACGAAACCCTAAAGTTAACTAATTTAGGACTGCTTGAGTTAGGTAGTTTAGTTAATTACGAACGCTCTGTTACGTTTGGTACTGAGCTAGGTGGGCATATAGTGTCTGGGCATATTCATTGTACGTCACAAATTTCTCAAATAGTGAAGCTTGAGAATAACTGTAAAATTCAATTAAGCCTGCCAAAAGAGTGGCAAAAGTATGTGTTATATAAAGGGTTTGTTGCGATAAATGGCGCAAGCTTAACCGTGGGCGAAGTTGATGAACAAGGTTTTTGGTTACACCTAATTCCGGAAACGCTCGCCATTACAAACATTGGTGCAGCGCAAGTGGGTGACAAGTTTAATATTGAAGTTGATCAGCAAACTTACACTATTGTAAATACGGTAGAAAACTACTTACGCCATCAGGCTTAAGTTAAAATATTTGTTCGTCGTCACTGTCTACGTGTAGCTCTAACTTATTGTTAGCATGATCTATATGCATATTTAAATGAATTGGGTTACAGCAGGCAGTGCAATCTTCTATGTAGTCTTGATCGCCCATGCTTGCGTCTAAGTCTAAATGTATGTGGTGTCCGCAGTGTGGGCACGTTATTCGTTGTGATAAAAAATCTTTCATAATCACTCCAGTTATAAATAATTAAGTTAGATTCAACTTAATCGCTTACAGATGAACGCCTACTTATTACTCATTAAATATAGTGCTGAAATGCAGCTTATGACACTTATTTTATACCTTCAAATACCAGCTTTTCTATATGTTGTTTAGCTTCAGTAAGATAGTGACCGGCAAAGATGTTAGCGTGATTTAAAATAGGGTATAGCTGGTATATTAACTTACGTTTTTCGTAATTTTGAGAAAGCGGGTAGTGCTGGTTATAGGCGCTATAAAAGTCTTTTGGCAGTGGCGCAAATAGTTCGCTCATTGCAATATCCACTTCCCGATCACCATAATAACAAGCGGGGTTAAATACCGTTGGCTCTGCTTTTAAAAAGCCCATATTTCCTCGCCAAAAATCGCCATGCAGTAATGAGGGCTCAACTTGATGACTATGCAGCTGTTCTTTAACGGCATTAATTAAGCGCTCGGGTTCAATAAAGTTAATGCCTTTTTCAGCGAGTAACTGTAATTGCCACCCTATACGTTCTTCGGCGTAAAATACATCCCATTTTTTATGCCAGCGATTAGGTTGTATGGTAGTGGCTATGTAGTTGTCTACATCAAAACCAAACATGGCTTGGTCGTGTTTTTGATGCATTTTAGCGAGGCTGCTTCCCATAGTTGCCCACGTGTTGTGGGGTTGTTTATCTAAAACAAGCCACTGTAAAACAATAAACGAAAACTCTATATTTGCACCGGTTGTAATACATTCAGGGACTTTAAAATTACTATTTTGCGCTAAAAGCTTTAAGCCAATAAATTCACTTTCTAAACGCTCGAGTTCGCTTTTTAATGCTATTTTAACGAAGAAGTTATGCGTACCATTGGTAATATGAAATAGTTTATCGGTATTTGTACTTTGTAATTGGCGTTTATAGGTGTGTTTAAAGTCAAAATTAATGGCTTGGCTGATGTGCTCATTTACTGTTTTCCACATAACAATTGCTCGCCTTTTAAACAGATATTTAAACTATGGCAAAAAGGTATTAATTTAACAATCTAAACGTTGTAAAATTAATGACTATATTGCATAAAAATTACACTTACTGTAATGGAGTAAAAATGAACAAAAGTTTAATAACCAATTTGCTAGCGGGTTTATGTGTTGTTGTAGGTTTTATGTTTAACCAAGCAATTGTGTTATCTGTTGGTTTATTTGCACTTTCTGGCGCGGTAACTAATTTATTAGCGATTCATATGTTGTTCGAAAAAGTCCCGTTTTTATATGGCTCAGGCGTTATAGCGCTTAAGTTTGAAAGCTTTAAAGTAGCTATACGAAACCTAATATTAACGGAGTTTTTTTCAGAGCAAAAAATTAATAATTTACTCAATAAAGCGCAGCCCAACATCGATTTTGAGCCAATAATTAGCAATGTTGATCTAAACCCTGCATTCGACAATTTGTTAGAGGTAATAGAGCAATCTCAGTTTGGTAGCATGCTTGGGATGTTTGGCGGCACAGCGGCAATAGAGCCAATGCGTGAAAAGTTTATTGAAAAAATGCAATTGTCGCTTGGTGAAATCTCTCAAACTGACGACTTTAAAGCATTAGTAACCCAAACACTTTCACAAGGTAATAGTGCAGAGAGCCTACATAAAACGGTACTTAAATTAGTTGATGAGCGCTTAGATGAGCTTACCCCAAAAATGGTTAAAGAGATTATTCAAACCATGATCCGCGAGCACTTAGGGTGGCTTGTAGTGTGGGGTGGTGTGTTTGGTGGTTTATTCGGTTTAATTGCAGCGCTTATTTAAGCGCTGTTTTGTGTTAAGTGATATCTGTAAAATAATTAAATTAAATACTTTTTTGCGGCTGACTTATTTTTTCAGGCTGTTATTATCGCCCCCATAATTTAGTCGTGTTTTTTAGGAGCAACGGTGAGCAAAACGTTAGCCAGTTATTATCAGCAAGCATACGCTTGCGATCAGCAGCATTTTAACCAGTGTTTTTATTGTGGCTGTGAAGCGACAGAGCGCGACCATTGTCCGCCGCTGCATATGCTACAAAGCATTGTTGATTTAGGTGAAGAAGCTGATTTTATATCTATTCCTGCGTGTTATGAGTGTCATGCACTTTTACATAACGAAAGGCTGATGACGATTGATGAGCGTTTCACTAAAATGAAGAAAAAGCTTGCCACTAAATACGCAAAACCTCTGCGTGTTTATAACATGTGGGAAGAAAACGAACTTGGCGATATGAGCGATGAGTTTGCGCATAGTATTCAAGCGGGTATGAAATTAGGAAAAGAAGCCGCTGAGCGTTTAGCGTTTACTGGTTTTAGCTATGCCACAGAAGATGCCAAAGTAGCAGTACGTGAAAAAACAAAAGAGTTTGATGTAGAAGGCATGATATTTACCGACTTTAAAGAGGCGCTAAATTACTGCATTAATGATTTAAACGTACAAAAAAGTGACTTTTATAAAATTTTGGTTGAAGACTACCAAGGGGATTTTAATAAAGCGCTAAGCCAGTATCGTCACCGTCATGACAAAGTGACAGCGGCTAAAGACGGTAATACAATTATTAAAGATTTTTCAAAGTTACATAAGCAAAACTCTGATTTTGTAACGCGTACGGTTAAGCACTTTATTAGTAAAGATCCATCGCTTACAACCGAAGGTGCGCTTGAAAAGTTGTATAACAATTATATAAAGAAATAATTACAGATATTCATCTTAATTAACTGCGTTTTCACCTGTTTTTTTGGCTTTATTCCTTAGCTTTCGCTAAAGTAGCAAAAAAACAGGAGATCCAAACAACATGCAAAAATTTGCACCTTCTTTATTAGCAGTTGGCTTAGCTGCTGCACTTGTAGGTTGCCAAGAAAACGGCCCGCAAGACGATAAAATAACAATCAACAAAAATCCTTACCCAAGCACTTATCAGCCCGTTTCTACATCAAGCACACTTATTACAAATGCAACAGTACTTACAGGTACTGGTGAGCGTTTAGATGAAGCTGATGTATTACTTGTTGACGGCAAAGTACAACAAGTTGGTAAAGACTTAACTGCTACTGCTGATATTACAATTGATGCACAAGGCAAATGGGTAACACCGGGTATTATTGACGTACATTCACATTTAGGTGCATACCCAAGCCCGTCGGTTGAGTCGCATCAAGATGGTAACGAAATGACCAGCCCTAACACTGCAGAAGTGTGGGTTGAGCATTCTGTTTGGCCACAAGATCCTGGCTTTAATCGCGCACGCGAAGGCGGCATTACTTCTCTACAAATTTTACCAGGCTCAGCTAACTTATTTGGTGGACGCGGCGTTACGCTTAAAAACGTCCCTGCACACACTATGCAAGGTATGAAATTTCCAGAGGCGCCGTATGGTTTAAAAATGGCGTGTGGTGAAAACCCTAAACGTGTTTATGGTCGTCAAGGTGTATTGCCTTCAACTCGTATGGGTAATATGGCAGGTTATCGTATGGCATGGGCTGAAGCCGCTGAATACAAACGTGCGTGGGATAAGTACGATGCCGATTATGAAGCCGGTTTAAACCCAGAAGCACCAGTACGTGATATTAAACACGATACGCTTCGTGGTGTGCTTGAGGGCGAAGTACGTATTCATAATCATTGTTATAAAGCTGAAGAAATGGCAATGATGATTGACCTGTCAAAAGAATTTAATTACGACGCGGGTACATTCCATCACGGTGTAGAAGCATATAAAATTGCTGACCTACTTGCCGAAAATGGCTCGTGTGCTGCACTTTGGCCAGACTGGTGGGGCTTTAAAATGGAAGCCTACGACATGGTTCAAGAAAACGTAGCTATTGTTGATGCTGTTAAAAATTCATGTGCGGTTGTTCACTCAGATTCAGATACCACTATTCAGCGCTTAAACCAAGAAGCTGGCAAGGTTATGTATCGTGCTAACGAAAACGGTTTTGATATTTCTGAGCAACACGCTATTAAATGGATCACGGCTAACGCTGCTAAATCGCTAGGTATTGATGACAAAACAGGTTCACTAGAAGCAGGTAAGCAGGGCGATGTTGTTATTTGGAATCAAAGCCCATTTAGTGTTTATGCTAAAGCTGAACAAGTGTTTGTTGATGGTGCAAAAGTTTACGATAGAAACGACAGCGCGTATCAAGCAACAAGTGATTTTATGTTAGGTCAACAATAAGGAGCACCCAGAATGAAAAATTTATCACGTTCGTTTTCGCTTTCTCTGGTTGCTGCAGGATTATTAGCATCTGGTGCTGTAAGCGCACAATCGCTAGCAATTATTAATGCAACATTGCATACGTCATCTGATCAAGGTGTATTAGAAGCGGCAAGCATTGTAATGACAGATGGTAAAATCACAGCGATTAACCCAACTGAAATTAAAGTAGATCAAATTATTGATGCAAAGGGCCAAATTGTAACCCCTGGCTTTATTGCAAGTATTAATCAACTTGGTTTAGTTGAAGTAAGTGCAGTTGCAGGCTCTCGCGATGCTGGCGAGGAAAAAGCCGGTATTGATTTTGACGTAAGTCTTGCTTACAACGCACATTCAAGCTTAATCCCTTACGCTCGTAAAGGCGGTGTAACACGCGATGTAATTACCCCTCATGGCGGCGATAGCATTTTTTCAGGCCTTGCAAGTGTTGTTGATTTAAGTGGTAGTTTTGATAGCGACATGCAAAAACAAGCGGCTTTAATTGTTTACTTAGGTGAGCGCAGTAAAGGCTCTCGTGCTTTTACTTTGCAAACACTGATTAATAAACTTGATGAGCACAAAACTAAAGCCGGTAAAAAAGCGAAAAAAGATGACGACAAGCCAAGTACTGAAGACAAAGTAATGGCAAAAGTACTCAGTGGCGAAATGCCATTAGTGGTTGGCGTATCACGTGCGGCGGATATTATTGAGCTTATTAAAGTAAAAGAGCAATTTGGTATTAACTTAGTACTTAACGGCGCACAAGACGCTGTTGTAGTTAAAGAGCGCGTTGCTAAAGCAAATATCCCAGTGATTATTAGTGCAATGGACAGCTTACCAGCAAGTTTTGATTCGCTTCATGCGAGTTTAGATAATGCAGGTGTGCTAGAAAAAGCAGGCGTTAAAGTATTATTAACGGTAGGTGGTGATGCAAGTCACAACATTTATCAGCTGCGTTTTGATGCTGGTAATGCAGTATCGTATGGTATGAGCCAAGAAGGTGCGTTAAAAGCGGTTACATCAAACGTTGCTGATGTATTTGGCATTAATGCAGGTAGCCTTGAAGTAGGTAAAGCTGCTGATGTAGTAATGTGGAGTAATGACCCGTTTGAACTAAGCAGCCACGTGAGCAAAATGTTTATTAATGGCGTTGAGGTATCTACACAATCTCGCCAAGATAAACTGCGTGACCGTTATACGACTGATTCAAAAATGCCACGTGCATATACTAAATAATTAAAATAAATTTAATTATTTTAAAGGCCGCTATTTTATAAATAGCGGCCTTTTTGTTTGTAAAATTTAGACATAAAAAAGCCGCTTACTTTTACAAGTAAGCGGCTTTTAAATTTAAACCAATATTTATACTAATTTAGCAAGAATATCGTTAAATGTAGTGCTTGGACGCATCGCTTTAAAGGCTGCATCATCGTTAGGCTGGAAGTAACCGCCTAAATCAACTGCAGGGCCTTGCGCATCGTTAAGTTCACTTACGATTTGTTCTTTATTAGACTCAAGGTCGCTAGCAATTTGAGTAAACTGTGCTTTAAGTTCACTGTCATCATTTTGCTTAGCAAGTTCTTGTGCCCAGAATAAAGATAGGAAGAAATGAGAACCACGGTTATCAATTTCTTTCACTTTACGTGAAGGAGACTTGTTTTCTGCTAAGAAAGTACCAGTCGCTTTATCTAGCGTATCAGCAAGAACTTGTGCCTTGTTGTTACCCGTAGTTACGCTTAGGTGCTCAAGAGATGCAGCAAGTGCTAAAAATTCACCTAAAGAATCCCAACGTAAGTGATTTTCTTTTTCGAATTGTTGAACATGCTTAGGTGCAGAACCACCCGCGCCAGTTTCAAATAATCCACCACCGTTCATAAGTGGAACAATTGAAAGCATTTTAGCACTCGTACCTAGCTCTAAAATTGGGAATAAATCTGTAAGGTAATCACGTAAAACGTTACCTGTTACAGAAATAGTGTCTTTACCTTCTTTAATTCGCGCTAGTGAGAACAATGTTGCTTCAAGCGGTGCTAAAATTTGAATATCTAGGCCAGCTGTATCGTGATCTGGTAGGTATTTATTTACTTTTTTGATTAGCTCTGCATCATGTGCACGGTTTTCGTCTAACCAGAAAATAGCTGGAACGCCTGTTGCGCGTGCACGATTTACTGCAAGCTTAACCCAATCTTGGATTGGTGCGTCTTTAACCTGACACATGCGCCAAATATCGCCTTGCTCAACACTGTGCTCAAGTAATGTATTACCATTTGCATCAACAACACGGATAGAACCGTCAGCTTTAGCTTCAAACGTTTTATCGTGTGAACCGTATTCTTCAGCTTTTTGAGCCATAAGGCCAACGTTAGGTACGCTACCCATAGTTGTTGGATCAAACGCGCCATTTACTTTACAAAAATCAATAGTTGCTTGGTAAATACCCGAGTAACAACGATCTGGAATTACAAAGCTAGTGTCTTGTAATTTACCATCGTTATTCCACATTTGACCGCTTGAACGGATTGCAGCAGGCATAGAAGCATCGATGATCACGTCACTTGGTACGTGTAGGTTTGTAATACCACGGTCAGAATCAACCATAGCAATAGCAGGGCGGCTAGCGTAAACAGCTTGAATGTCCGCTTCAATTTCTTCGCGCTTAGCATCGTCTAATGTTTGAATTTTAGAATATACATCGCCTAAACCATTATTTACATCAACACCTAGCTCTTCAAAAAGCTCACCGTGTTTAGCAAATACATCTTTGTAGAATACTTTTACAGCGTGACCAAAGATAATTGGATCAGATACTTTCATCATTGTCGCTTTCATGTGAAGCGAGAATAAAACACCTTTTTCTTTAGCAGCGTCAATTTCAGCAGCTAAGAAAGCTTGAAGCTTAGAAGCGCTGATGCTTGATGCATCAATAACTTCGCCAGCTAAAAGAGGCGTGCTTTGTTTAAGTACAGAAACGTCGCCGTTAGTTGCAACATGTTCAATACGTACATCAGTGGCTGTATCAACAGTTACTGACTTTTCTGAACCAAAGAAGTCGCCTTCGCTCATGCTTGCAACATAAGACTCTGAATCTTTGCTCCACGCACCCATTGAATGCGGGTTGTTACGTGCATATTCTTTTACAGAACCTGGTGCGCGACGATCAGAGTTACCTTCACGTAGTACTGGGTTTACTGCACTGCCTTTGATTTTGTCGTAAGCAGCTTGAATTGCTTTTTCTTCATCATTTTTAGGTTCAACAGGGTATTCTGGAAGAGCGTAACCTTTTGCTTGAAGCTCTTTAATTACAGCGCGAAGCTGTGGTACAGATGCACTGATGTTTGGTAATTTGATGATGTTTGCTTCTGGTGTTTTAGCAAGCTCGCCAAGTTCAGCAAGTGCATCACCAATGCGTTGTTCTTGTGTTAAATAATCAGGGAAGCTAGCAATTACACGACCTGCTAATGAGATATCGCGAGTTTCAACTTCAACACCGGCCGCATTTGTATATGCTTGGATGATCGGTAGCAACGAGTAAGTTGCTAGTGCCGGAGCTTCGTCCGTTTTTGTATAGATAATTTTTGATGTCATCATCATTCCTAGATAGTAGACCGAAAAGGTCTTATTCAACAATGCAAAGAAAATCATTACTAATGAGTGAGTACATATTATTAAACAAGTTAATGAATACATACGCTCGTAATGAATAGTTTGTTAGGTGTTGGTACTCAGCGTTGCTCTTTTATAAAAGCAGAATAGTCACACCTGACGAACTGGAATTGTATTTATAGCTAAAAAATTAACAAAAATAAATCAGCCTTTAGCCTAGTACATATAAAAGAGGCGACAAGTTGGATTAGTTGCTGCGTTAATACGCAATTTTTAGCACCAAGAGTGTAACAAGCTTAAATAAAAAGGGCTAGAGGTTGAGCATGCCCAATAAGCAGTTAAACAATCAACTCTTAGAACATTGGGGTATATAAAATAAATTCAAGGAAAAGGGTTGAATTTGAATGAAAAGAGGCAATAAATAGGGGAGAAGAGATAAGTTAGTATGCTTAAGGAATTAAGCGAGGATCTTAAAAGGTCACTCGCTTTAGTCGAACAAAACAATAGTCACTCAATAATGTCACCATCTGGGGCAATATTTTTAGCGTGTAGACCTTTAGGTCCTTGTTCTAATTCGAATGTTACATCTTGACCAGCTTTAAGCGTTTTATAACCGTCCATTACAATTGTTGAGTAATGAGCGAAAATATCATTCTCGCAGCCGTCTTCTACGATGAAACCAAAACCTTTAGCGTTGTTGAACCATTTAACTTTACCGCAAGCCATACTTCTACATCCTTCAATAAGTTGACTAATTTAGTTATTCTAAATTGTATTATTTGCTAGACTGACTAAGGTTTAATCAATCTACGTTTGACTGTAGTTTATTTAGCCAACCAGTCAAGTGTTTTGAGTTATTTTTTTAACATTTTATTTATTTTTTATTCAAGTTTGCTTGAGTTACAAAGACAAGACTATATTTAATTATGAGTGGTATGAAAGATTCAGGTGTTATCGATACAGTTCGCGACAGCGAAAAGCAAAAGCTACAGCCGCCGCGAAAATATAAAGTTGTTTTAAATAACGACGACTACACGCCGATGGACTTTGTAATAGAAGTTTTAACGACGTTTTTTAATATGGATAGCGATAGAGCAACCGACGTGATGCTTCAGGTTCATGAAAAAGGTAAGGGTATATGTGGTGTTTACAGCGCTGACGTAGCCCACACCAAAGCTGAACAAGTTAACCGCTACGCGCGTGATAACGAGCATCCACTGCTTTGTAGTTGTGAGCAGGAATAAATACCAATTAGGGTGATCAAACATCCGATTGTTGTGGTATAAATTATTATCTCAGTAAGGGGTTGCCAATGCTAAACAAAGACTTAGAACTCACATTAAATGCCGCGTTTCGTGAAGCGCGCACTCGCCGTCATGAGTTTATGACCGTAGAGCACCTTTTACTTGCGCTGTTAGATAATCCTTCTGCAGGAGAAGCCCTAAACGCGTGTGGTGTTAATATTTCTGGTTTAAAAACCGAATTATTAGAATTTATTGACGAAACAACACCCGTCATTCCAGATTTAGAAGAAGAGCGTGAAACTCAGCCAACACTTGGCTTTCAACGTGTATTACAACGCGCTGTGTTCCATGTGCAATCGTCAGGTAAAAATGAAGTCACTGGCGTGAATGTGCTAGTTGCTATTTTTTCTGAGCAAGAAAGCCAAGCTGTATATTTACTTAAAAAGCATGATGTATCGCGTTTAGACATCGTTAACTTTATTTCGCATGGTATTTCTAAAGCAGATGATGAATTAGGCAACGACAGCGACGATATTCATGATGAAGTGCAAGAAGTTCAAAATGAAGAAGCAAGCAAGCTAGACAGCTTTACAACTAACTTAAACGTTCAAGCTCGTGAAGGTAACATTGATCCACTGATCGGACGCGACAGCGAAGTAGAGCGCACGGTACAAGTATTGTGTCGTCGTAAAAAGAATAACCCATTACTTGTAGGTGAAGCGGGCGTTGGTAAAACAGCCATTGCTGAAGGCTTAGCGTATCGCATTGTTAATAAGCAAGTACCAGAAGTAATTGCAGATGCTGTTGTGTATTCGCTAGATATGGGGGCATTGCTTGCGGGTACTAAATACCGCGGCGACTTTGAAAAGCGCTTTAAAAGCTTACTAAAAGAGCTACAAGCCGAACCAGGCTCTATTTTATTTATTGATGAAATACATACCATAATTGGTGCCGGCGCGGCGTCTGGTGGTGTTATGGACGCATCAAACTTGCTTAAACCACTCCTTTCAAGTGGTAAGCTACGTTGTATGGGTTCAACAACTTACAACGAGTATAAAAATATTTTTGAGAAAGACCGTGCATTAGTACGTCGCTTTCAAAAAATTGATGTACTTGAGCCAAGTGTTGCCGACACCACTAAAATATTAAATGGCTTAAAAGAGCGTTACGAAGAGCACCATGGTATTCGTTACACTCAAAAAGCACTAAAAGCAGCTGCAGAGCTCAGTGCTAAATACATTAATGAGCGTCACTTGCCAGATAAAGCAATTGATGTAATTGATGAAGCCGGTGCAAGTCAGCGCCTGCAACCTAGCTCTAAACGTAAAAAAACCATTGGCGTGGCAGATATAGAACTAATTATATCTAAAATGGCACGTATTCCTGCGCAAAGCGTCTCGTCAACAGATAAAGAAACGCTTAAAAACCTAGACCGTAACCTTAAAATGCTCGTGTTTGGGCAAGATCAATCTATTGACGCACTTACATCAGCTATTCGTTTATCTCGCTCTGGTTTATCGAGCGAAGAAAAGCCAGTAGGTTCGTTTTTGTTTGCAGGGCCTACCGGTGTGGGTAAAACAGAAGTAACTAAGCAACTTGCTAAATGTATGGGTGTTGAGTTTATTCGTTTTGATATGTCGGAATATGTAGAACGCCATGCAATTAGTCGATTAATTGGTGCTCCACCAGGGTATGTTGGTTTTGAGCAAGGTGGTTTATTAACAGAAGCAGTTATTAAAAATCCACATGCTGTTGTACTTTTAGATGAGATTGAAAAAGCGCATCCAGACATTTACAACATTTTGCTACAGGTTATGGATCACGGTACGTTGACCGATAATAACGGCCGTAAAGCTGACTTTAGAAATGTAGTGGTTGTAATGACTACCAATGCGGGCGTACAAGAAACTACGCGTAAGTCGATTGGTTTTACAGAGCAAGATCATACGCACGATGCAATGGGTGCAATTAATAAAGTATTTTCACCAGAATTTAGAAACCGTTTAGATAACATCATTTGGTTTAATCACCTTGAACGTGAAGTTATTTTACTGGTGGTTGATAAGTTTATTGTGGAACTGCAAGCGCAGCTTGATAAAAAATCAGTTAACCTTGAGCTTACGTCTAAAGCACGTGAGTGGTTGGCAGATAAAGGCTACGATAAAGCAATGGGTGCACGTCCAATGGCACGTGTTATTCAAGAAGAGCTTAAAAAGCAATTAGCTAACGAAATACTGTTTGGTGAACTTGTTGATGGCGGTACGGTTAAAGTATCGGTTAAAGACAAGAAGATTCGCTTTGATTACGAGAGTAATTTAACACCAGCGTAAAACGTTAATTAAATAATTTAGTTAAATAAAATGGCCCGCTACATAATAGCGGGCCATTTTTTTGCCCTTTTTATAGGCAACAAAAAACCCAGCAAAAACTGGGCTTTTTGTTTATTAAATGTAATTGCTAGTCAATGTCTATCAATTACATTTAATAAACGCTTAAAGCTAGTAAAACACTAGCCAAAAACTAAATCTCGTTTACGCACTTACTTAGCGAGCACGGAATACGATACGACCCTTTGATAAATCGTAAGGAGTCATTTCTACCGTTACTTTATCGCCGGTTAAAATACGGATATAGTTTTTGCGCATTTTGCCTGAAATATGAGCCACAACTACGTGACCATTTTCTAGCTCAACTCGGAACATTGTATTTGGTAAAGTATCAAGGACTGTCCCTTGCATTTCGATTACGTCTTCTTTCGCCATGTTTAGCGTAACACCTCTTTAATAGTTAAACGCTGCAGATTTTGCCCAAAATACTCCAATAAGTAAAGGCGCAGGGGCTATATTTGCAAATTAAATAGCCACCCACTCATCATTGAGCTGTTTTTGAGCAGGTAAAAACTGAGTTTTGTACTTCATTTTGTCGCATTCATCAATTTGATAGCCCAAGTACACGTATTGCTTATTTTGCTCTTTAGCAAACTTTAGCTGCTCTAATATCATCACAGAGCCTAAACTATAGTGTTCAAAGTCGGGATCAAAAAAGGTATAAATTGCAGAAATAGCGCTATTCATACAATCAGTTACGGCAACCGCGACTAAAGTATCTTGGTGCCACAGTTCAATAAATGTGATCTTGAGCCAACTACAAAGCAAAAAACTTTGAAACTGTTCTTTTTCAGGAGGATACATACTTCCATCCTGATGGCGCATCGTTATGTACTTGCTATAAAGTGGATAGTACTCAGGTCGCTCTTGCGTTGAATATTTTACCTCAAACTGTGTTTTTGCTTTGTTTAGTTTACGTTTTTGCGATTTTGAGGGCATAAAGTCTTGTGCTAATACACGTACAGAACTACATGCGCTGCATATTGGGCAGTGTGGACGGTATATTTGGTTACCACTGCGACGAAATCCCAAGCCTAATAATGACTCAAATTTATCGGTGCTGTAGCAACTGGGATCAAGAATAACTAAAAGTTGCTCTTGTCTGTTGGGTAAATAACTACAGTCAAACTCTTGGGTTAAACCAACACGTGCAGGAAGTTGCTCATTCATAGATTGCGTCAAGTTCTTGTGGCTCCCACATAATAGGGTTAACAGTATAGTTATGTGCAGCTTTTAGTTTAGTCAAAAATGTGGAACGGGGGATTACTTTTGCACCTAGGGTCATTAAATAAGGGTTTTCTAACTGGCAATCAATAAAATGTGCATTATGGCGTTTAAGCCAATTTACCAGTGCCCACATAGCAAGCTTGGAGCAATTGGTTTTATGATGAAACATCGACTCGCCACAAAAAACACCATTTTGCATAATGCCGTATAAGCCACCTGCAAGCTCTCCGTTACTCCACACCTCTAAACTATGTGCAATGCCAGCATTGTGTGCATTAACGTAAGCGTCGAGCATGTCAGAGGTGATCCAAGTGCCATCGGTATCAAGGCGTTGATCGCGACAGGCTTCTATCACCTCTTCAAAGGCATTATTAATGGTTACTCTTACAGGGTGCTTTTTTAAATGCTTACGCAGGCTCTTACTTATATGAAAATCATTAAGCTCAAAAATGCCTCGCTCGCTGGGAGACCACCACATAATAGGCTCATCTTCACTAAACCAAGGGAATACTCCGCTTTTGTAGGCATTACTTAGGCGAGGTAAACTCAAATCTCCGCCAATTGCTAACAAGCCATCAGGGGATTCTAATGCGTATTCCGGATTGGGGAATGCTATATCGTTTTCGCTTAATTGGTATAGCTGATTTCTCATACAGTACTTATTTTATAATTGATCTTAAAAGTGTAACTATATTTTAGGCATAAAAAAAGGGCTGAATAATCAGCCCTATAATAATTTATTTAATTGCTTATAAATTATCTAAGAAACGCTCTGCATCAAGGGCAGCCATACAGCCTGTACCCGCAGATGTGATTGCTTGACGGTAAATGTGGTCTGACACATCACCTGCAGCAAAAACGCCTTCTACGCTTGTTTGAGTTGCGTTGCCGTGAAGACCAGACTCTACAACTAAGTAGCCATCTTTCATTTCTAGTTGACCAACAAACATATCAGTATTTGGCTTGTGGCCAATAGCAATAAATACGCCTGCTAAATCTAGCTCTTCAGTTGCATCAGAGTGTGCATCTTTAATACGAACGCCGGTTACGCCCATTTGGTCGCCTAATACTTCGTCCAGCGTGCGGTTGTAATGCATTACAACGTTACCGTTAGCTGCTTTTTCAGCAAGGCGGTCAGCAAGTATTTTTTCACTGCGGAAACTGTCACGACGATGAATAACATGTACTTCGTCAGCAATGTTAGATAAGTAAAGCGCTTCTTCAACCGCTGTATTACCACCACCAACAACCGCTACTTTTTGACCTTTATAGAAAAAGCCGTCACACGTAGCACATGCCGAAACACCACGGCCTTGGAAGTTAGTTTCAGACTCTAGGCCTAAGTATTTAGCAGAAGCACCCGTTGCAATGATTAATGCATCACATGTGTAAGTACCTTGGTCGCCAGTTAGTGTGAAAGGGCGCTTAGATACATCTACTTTATTGATGTGATCGAATATGATTTCAGTTTCAAAGCGCTCAGCGTGCTCTTTCATACGATCCATTAACGCAGGACCTGTTAAACCGTGTGCATCACCAGGCCAGTTTTCAACTTCAGTTGTGGTTGTTAATTGGCCACCTTGTTGAATGCCTGTAATTAAAACAGGGTTTAAATTTGCACGTGCTGCATATACTGCGGCAGTATAACCAGCTGGGCCAGAGCCTAAAATTAGTAGCTTACAATGTTTTGCTTCAGTCATTATTTTTTCCTAAACGTTTAATACGGTCTTTAATGCGCTCGATTCTAAGAAAAACAAGGCAGATGTAAACAAAATCCGCGATTATTTTTTTTATCAAATCGAAAAGCTGTGCAGTATTGTGTACTAGAGTTATGTGCTTTTACAGTTAAAATGCCTAAGTAGCTCAATAAATAGACTAACAGGCAACAAAACAGCGTTATTTCATGACCCCTTTGATTTTTTTTGTTATGTTTTACCTAATTTTATTTGTCACTGATAGATTATGTGACCTAAGCAAATAGGCAACTATGTTATTTTGGCAGGAAAAACCCGCATTCGGGTTGACTTCAAAAGACGTTAACGTCTTAACCAATGCGCAAGATTACCGAACGCAATTGCTACGCTTGATAGCGAACGCAAAAAAACGAATTTATATTACTGCGTTGTATTTACAAGATGACGAAGCAGGTCGCGAAATTTTAGAAGCGCTGCATCGTGTGTCATTAGCAAACCCGGCACTTGAGGTAAAAGTGCTGGTGGATTTTCATCGTGCGCAACGTGGATTAATTGGCGCTGATAAATCAGACGGCAACGCAAGTTTATACTGTGACGATTTAGAAAAGTTTAAATCGAACGTACAAGTTTATGGCGTACCTGTAAAAGCTAAAGAATTGTTTGGCGTATTGCATTTAAAAGGTTTTGTAATTGACGACACCTTACTTTACAGCGGCGCAAGTTTAAATAACGTGTATTTGCAGCATAACGAACGCTACAGACTCGATCGCTACTTTTTGATAACGCAGAGCGAACTGTGTGACTCAGTGGTTGATTTTATTGAGACAAAGCTACTTAGTTCAGTGGCTGTGCCACGTATAGACACGCGACCGCTTAAGCGTTTGCACGACTTTAAGCTTGATCAAAAGCAGTTAATGCGCGATTTAAAAGTCGCAAGTTATAACGCAGCAGAGCAGCTAAATACGCAAGCATTAGGTATTCGCTTGTTTTTAGGACTCGGGCGTCGTAATAACGAGTTAAATCGTTTAATAAAAGCGTTATTTGATACAACAGAGCAAGAGCTTGTGTTGTATACGCCATACTTTAATTTTCCGGCACCGCTTATGCGATCACTGCGCCGATTATTAAAGCAAGGCAAGCAAGTGACTATTGTTGTAGGCGATAAAACAGCAAATGATTTTTATTTACCGCCAAGCGAGCCGTTTAGTAAAATAGGGGCATTACCTTATTTATACGAAACTATTTTGCATAAATTTGTAAAAACGCAAAAGCGCCATATCGATAACGGTAATTTAAATGTGTATCTGTGGAAAGATGAAAGCAATTCGTTTCATTTAAAAGGTATTTGTTCAGATAGAACAAAACATTTACTGAGCGGGCATAACTTAAATCCACGTGCATGGGGTCTTGATATCGAAAACGGTATTTTAATAGAAGATCCAGAGCAAACAATTATGGATGCTATTGATAACGAAAAGCAGGAAATTTTACAACACTGCCGACGTTTAACAGGCCCAGATGATTTAGAAACGATGGATGATTACCCACAGCCAGTTAAAAAACTCCTTGGCCAAGCTAAGCGCGTAAAAGTAGATTTTATAATTAAGCGTTTTATCTAAACTAGTTTATCTAAATAAATTTATATAAATCTGAAATTTAAATACAAAAAAAGCAGCTAATTAGCTGCTTTTTTTATGGTTGTAGTTAGGTAGCTACATACTTAATACCAATCTAACTACGAAACGCTAAATTATGCGTTTTCTACCGCTGTGCGTGGGTCAACATATTCCATGTTGAACGCTTCTGCTACTTCTTTATAAGTTACTTGGCCTTTAATTACGTTTAAGCCTTTTAAGAAGTGAGCGTCATCTAGTAACGCCTTTTTATAACCTTTGTTTGCAAGGTTAATGATGAAAGGCAATGTTGCATTGTTAAGTGCAAACGTAGATGTGCGTGGAACAGCACCTGGCATGTTAGCAACACAGTAGTGAACAACTTCATCAACGATGAAAGTAGGATCAGCATGCGTAGTTGCTTTAGAAGTAGCAATACAGCCACCTTGGTCGATTGCAACGTCAACAATTGCAGAACCAGGTTTCATTGCTTTAATGTGCTCAGCCGTTACTAGTTTAGGTGCAGCTGCACCTGGGATTAGTACGCCACCAATTACTAAATCAGCTTCTAGTACGTGTTTTTCTAGAGCATCAGCAGTTGAGTAAATAGCTTTAACTTTATTACCAAATTGCGCGTCTAGTGCACGTAATACGTCGATGTTACGGTCAAGAACGACAACTTCAGCACCAAGGCCAACAGCCATTTGCGCTGCACTACGACCAACCATGCCGCCGCCAATGATAACAACTTTAGCCGCTTCAACGCCTGGTACGCCACCTAGTAGCATGCCACGACCGTGGTTAGATTTTTCTAGCGCTTGTGCACCAGCTTGAATAGACATACGACCAGCAACTTCGCTCATAGGAGCAAGAAGCGGTAAACCACCGCGAGAGTCAGTTACAGTTTCGTATGCAATACAAATAGCTTTGCTTTTTACAAGGTCTTCAGTTTGTGGAAGATCAGGTGCAAGGTGTAAGTAAGTGAAAAGAATTTGGTCTTCACGTAACATTGCACGTTCAACAGCTTGTGGCTCTTTTACTTTTACAATCATGTCTGCTTTAGCGAAAACGTCAGCAGCAGTTGCTAAAATTTCAGCACCCGCTAGCGTGTAATCTTCGTTAGTAAAACCAATACCCATGCCTGCATCAGTTTCTACAATCACTTGATGACCGTGGTTTACTAATTCACGAACACTCGCAGGAACCATACCTACACGGTATTCATGGTTTTTAATTTCTTTAGGAACACCAATAATCATATCATTTGCCTTATTAAGAACGGATTAACATTTTTCACTATTATATTCATCATAAGCCCGTGTGTCTCACCTTTTTTAAAGTCAAATCTAGTGTTATCATCTATATAACAAAAATAAACAGCATAAAAAACTAGTTGGCACTATGCATCAGTTATTAGATAGAATTGACCGTAAAATTTTAATGGAATTACAGCACGATGGACGCCTTTCAAATGTTGAACTGGCCAGACGAGTTGGTCTAAGCGCCACGCCCTGTCTGGAGCGAGTGAAAAAGCTAGAACGAGAAGGCTACATACTTGGCTATAAAGCAGTGGTCGATCCAGCTAAGCTTGGGCAAGGTTTATCGGTGTATGTAGAAGTAACAATTACTAAAACATCTCCCGACGTATTTGATGAGTTTAGTGCGGCCGTTAAAAAGCACGAAGAAATTATCGAATGTCATTTAGTATCGGGTAATTTTGATTTTTTACTTAAAACGCGCGTAAATGATATGTCAGAATACCGTGGTGTATTAGGTGACATATTATTAAAATTGCCTAATGTTAGTGAAAGCCGAACTTATGTAGTAATGGAAGAAGTAAAAGGTGAAGAAGGCGTAATTATTCGTCCTTATATTACTTAAGGTTATTTATATTAGCTGCGTCATTTGCTTATATAAGCTCAAATTATAAAAACTTGTTCATAATCAGGCCATCAAGGTTAAGATAAAGTGCAACAAATTGCATTTCCTGCTAAGGTATTTCACTGCTAAGTAAGTGTGAATAAAAATAGAATAATAAAGAGGAATAGGGAACTATGCGCCTAAACGGTGTGCAAAGACTATTAGAAACAGGGCTGATTATCAGCACCTTTACGGCAATATTTATTTTATGTGCCTTGATCAGCTTTGATCCAGCAGATGCTGCATGGTCGCAAACTAGTTTTAGCGAAGTAAGCAATATCACAGGAGCAGCCGGTGCATGGATAGCCGACATTTTATTACTCACCTTTGGTTGGTTGGCTTACTTAGTGCCAGCGGCCATTCAGCTATTTGGCTACTTGCTATTTAAACAACCTCACCGCATTTTACAGCTTGATTACACCACCTTAGCGCTGCGTGTTATTGGTTTTGCTTTATTTATTACCTCAGCTACCGCTATTAGTAGTATCAATTTTGACGATATTTATAACTTTTCCTCTGGTGGGGTAGTGGGCGATGTTATTGCATCAGCCATGATGCCTGCGTTTAACTTTACCGGTACATCTATATTATTGCTGTGTTTCTTTTTTGCCGGGCTTACCTTATTAACAGGTGTATCGTGGGTTGATTTTGTAGATTACCTTGGCGATTTAATGGTTAGGTTTTACCGCTTTATTGTATCGTACGCAAAAGGTTGGATGCACCGAGAACACGCTGCGGGCAAAGCAAATAATCACGATGAAGAAGACGCCCATTTTGAAGACGATATAAAAGAGCAAATAGAGCTGTCTACATCAGCTAAAAAAGCAGATAAACAAAAAGCAATTAATAAACCGCAAACGCCATTTAGCGAGCCACAAATTAGTGACGATTTTATGCCGTTTGACGAGCTTGACGACATACTCGATCAAGAAATTGGCTTTAGCGCCATAGACGACGAACCAATGGACACGGCCGCTGCATTAAACGCGCTTGACCAAAGCCCAGTTGTAGAGCCAGAAAAACCAGTTACAACAGTGGTATCGCCAGCAAGACCAATGCCTAAATCAAAAGCGCAATATCAACCACCGCCAACGGCTAAAGAAAAGTTTGAGCAATTATTAACGCAAGAACCACCACCGGGGCCATTACCGTCGCTCGATTTACTCGACAGACCGGACAAAGCTAAAAACCCAATTTCGCAAGAAGAGCTCGATACAGTATCGCGCCTAGTAGAGACAAAACTACTCGACTTTAACGTACAGGCTAAAGTTGTAGCGGTATACCCAGGCCCTGTTGTTACACGCTTTGAGCTAGATTTAGCGCCAGGTATTAAGGTGTCTAAAATTACAGGTTTAGCAAAAGATTTAGCCCGTTCGCTTTCGGCAATTAGTGTGCGTGTTGTAGAAGTTATACCGGGTAAAACGTATGTTGGTATTGAGCTTCCTAATAAACACCGCGAAATAGTACGTTTGTCAGAAGTAATAAACGCGCCTAAATTTGAGCAAAATCCATCGCCACTTACCATGGTGCTAGGTAAAGACATTGCCGGTCAGCCTGTCTGTGCTGATTTAGGTAAAATGCCACACTTACTGGTGGCCGGTACAACCGGTTCAGGTAAATCAGTGGGCGTTAATGTCATGATAGTAAGCTTGTTGTACAAATCGGGTCCTGACGATGTACGTATGATTATGATTGACCCTAAAATGCTTGAGCTATCAGTATACGAAGGCATTCCGCATTTATTGTGTGAAGTAGTCACCGACATGAAAGAAGCCGCCAACGCACTGCGTTGGTGTGTGGGCGAAATGGAACGTCGTTATAAATTAATGTCAGCATTGGGAGTGCGTAACTTAAAAGGTTACAACCAAAAAGTGCTTGAAGCCAATGAAGCGGGTTATCCAATTCTTGACCCATTATTTAAAGACACCGATGGCATGAAAGAAGGCCCGGAAGAACTTGGTAAGTTACCAAGTATTGTTGTAGTAATTGACGAGTTTGCCGACATGATGATGATTGTTGGTAAAAAAGTAGAAGAGCTGATTGCCCGCATAGCCCAAAAAGCACGTGCGGCAGGTATTCATTTAATACTGGCAACGCAGCGCCCTTCGGTAGATGTAATAACCGGTTTAATTAAAGCAAATATACCAACACGTATGGCGTTTCAGGTATCAAGTAAAATAGACTCGCGCACGATACTTGACCAGCAAGGCGCAGAAAACTTACTGGGTATGGGCGATATGCTTTATTTACCACCAGGCACTAGTGTACCAGAGCGTGTACATGGCGCGTTTGTAGACGACCATGAAGTACACGCCGTAGTAAACGATTGGAAAGCGCGTGCTAAGCCAAATTACGTTGATGAAATACTCAATGGTGATGCCAGTGAAGATATTTTATTGCCAGGTGAAGCAAGCGAAAATGCAGACGAAGAGAACGATCCGTTATACGACGAAGCCGTGTCGTTTGTAATTGAAACCGGCAAGGTATCGGTATCGTCAGTGCAACGTAAACTGCGTGTTGGCTATAACCGCGCAGCACGTTTAGTCGAACAAATGGAAACATCGGGTATCGTGAGTTCACCAGGTCATAACGGCGCTCGCGATGTATTAGTACCTAATGGAGCAAATTAATGAAAAAATTTAACGCCTTATTATTAGTGTTAGGCAGCGTACTTGCCGCACCAAGCTTTGCTGATGACAGCCAAGCATTACAAGACAGACTTGCCACTTTAAAAAGCTTTAAAGCGCAGTTTGCACAAAAAGTAACAGACAAAGAAGGCCAAGCGGTTATGCAAGGCGAGGGCACAATAGCGCTTCAACAGCCTATGATGATTCGCTGGCAGCAAACAAATCCAGACGATACATTATTTGTATCAAACGGCGATAAAACCTATTACTTCGACAGCTTTGCTGAGCAAGTAACAATTATGAAAACCAGTAGTCTAATCGACTCAACACCATTTGTGCTACTTACATCAAAAGACCCAGCACAGTGGGAGAAATACAGCGTACTTGCAACAAATACAGGCTTTAGCGTAACGCCAAATAAAGGCGTAGAAAGCCAAGTAGAACAACTTGATATAGCGTTTGCGGGTAACGAGCAAGGCCTTGCTAAACTAGTCGTTACCGACAACTCAGGGCAGCTATCGTCATTTACGTTTAACAATGCCCAAGTTAATACGCCGCTTGATAAAAGCACTTTTGAATTTACGCCTCCTGAAGGTGTTGAAATAGACGATCAGAGTAACGGTGAGTAATTTAGGTTTTAACTTTGGGCCCGATGTACGGCCACTTGCTGCGCGTATGCGCCCCACAACGCTTGACGAGTACATTGGTCAGCAACACTTATTAAGTGCTGATAAACCACTGCATCAAGCCATTGTCGCGGGGCGATGCCATAGTTTAATTTTATGGGGCCCACCGGGTGTAGGTAAAACAACACTTGCGCAAATAATTGCCAACCATGCTGATGCCTCACTTATACAAATGTCGGCGGTAACCGCAGGCGTAAAAGATATACGTGACAGCGTAACGCAAGCGCGCGATAACCTAGAAAGCCGTGGCCAACGCACCCTTATGTTTGTTGACGAGGTTCATCGCTTTAATAAGTCTCAGCAAGATGCGTTTTTACCGCACATAGAAGACGGCACCTTTATATTTGTAGGTGCAACCACCGAAAACCCATCGTTTGCCCTTAATAACGCTATATTGTCGCGTGCACGCGTGTATGTTTTAAAATCGCTTGCCGATGCCGACTTATATACCGTAATAGAACGTGCACTTAAACAAGACGAGCAGCTAAGCCAAAAGCATATCACTATTGCCGACAACGCTAAAAAGGCACTGTGCCAAGCAAGTGGTGGCGATGCGCGCAAAGTACTTAACTTACTTGAACAAGCGGTTGATTTAACAACCGAGCAAAACGGTCAATACAACGTAGACGAGCACGTACTTAGCCAAGTGTTACCAACGCATTTAGCTAAATACGATAAAGGCGGCGATGAGTTTTACGATTTAATCTCAGCCTTTCATAAATCAGTACGTGGCAGCTCTCCTGATGGTGCACTGTATTGGTATTGCCGAATTTTAGCCGGTGGCGGTGACCCTCTATATGTTGCAAGGCGTTTACTTGCCATAGCTACAGAAGACATTGGTAACGCCGATCCGCGCGCAATGGAAGTCGCCCTAAATGCGTGGGATATATTTCAACGTGTTGGTCCAAGCGAAGGTGAGCGTGCAATTGCACAAGCCACATTGTATTTAGCCAGCGCACCTAAAAGTAATGCGGTGTATATGGCGTTTAATCAAGCCAAGCAGGATGCTCAAAACGAGCCAAGTTACCCAGTGCCAGAGCATTTACGTAATGCCCCAACTAATTTAATGAAAGACTTAGGGTATGGCGCTGAGTACCGTTATGCGCACAATGAAGAGGGCGCATTTGCCGCAGGTGAAAAATATTTACCACCAGAAATGGACGGTAAAGAATATTACTTACCGAGCGAGCGCGGACTTGAACAAAAAATCAAACAAAAACTCGATTACCTAAAAGAGCGCGATGCGCAAAGCCCACTTAAACGATACGAAAATGATTAAACTTTATATGATGATCGCCCTTGGCGGAGCCTCAGGTGCGTGTTTACGGTTTTTTATTAGCGAAAGCATGCTAAAACTCCTCGGTAGGGGATTCCCTTTTGGCACGTTGACGGTTAATATTCTGGGTTCATTGTTAATGGGCATTTTGTACGGTTTGATAGATAAAGAAATTATCACCGCAAGCCCCGCTAAAACCCTTATCGGTATTGGCTTTTTAGGTGCATTAACCACCTTTTCAACATTCTCAATGGACTCGTTGTTGTTATTACAACAAGGTCACTTTATTAAAATGGCCCTCAATATCATCTTAAACGTGATGGTGTGTATTTTTATGGCTTGGCTGGGCCTTCAGCTAGTAATGCAAAAAGGTTAAAAAACTAACATGTTAGATTCTAAATTTTTACGTCAAGACATCGAACAAACTGCAGCACGTTTAGCAGCTCGCGGTTACGAACTCGATGTCGCGACGGTAACGGCACTTGAAGAAAAACGCAAAACATTACAAGTAAAAACGCAAGAACTTCAAAGTCAACGTAATGCAAGCGCAAAAGCAATTGGTCAAGCCAAAGCTAAAGGCGAAGACGCACAGCCACTACTTGATGCAGTGGCTAACTTAGGCAGTGAGCTAGACGCCGCTAAAACAGAGCAAGATGAAGTATTAGCCGCAATTAACGACATTGCTTTAGCAATTCCAAACTTGCCAGACGAGTCGGTACCCGCAGGTAAAGACGAAGACGACAACGTTGAAATTTTAACGTGGGGCACACCTAAAAAATTCGATTTTGAAGTTAAAGACCATGTAGATGTAGGCCAAGACCTAAACGGCTTAGACTTTGAAATGGGCGTTAAAATTAGTGGCGCACGCTTTACTGTAATGCGCGGCCAAGTAGCGCGTATGCACCGTGCACTAACGCAATTTATGCTAGATACACATGCTGATAAAAACGGCTATACAGAAATGTATGTACCGTACTTAGTAAATAGTGCAAGCCTTTACGGCACGAGCCAACTACCTAAATTTGCGGGCGATTTATTCCACACATTAGGCCTTGTAAATGACGACGGCGAACAACAAGCCGGCTTTAGCTTAATTCCTACAGCTGAAGTACCGCTTACAAACAGCGCACGCGACGAAATTTACGATGAAAGCGATTTACCAATTCG
Source organism: Pseudoalteromonas sp. c7(2019) (assembly GCF_011378625.1). NCBI lineage: Bacteria > Pseudomonadati > Pseudomonadota > Gammaproteobacteria > Alteromonadales > Pseudoalteromonadaceae > Pseudoalteromonas > Pseudoalteromonas sp. c7(2019). The sequence continues at coordinate 198,577 of NZ_WTKS01000010.1, forward strand.
CTTAGTTGCCCACACTCCGTGTTTCAGAAGTGAAGCAGGCAGCTATGGTCGCGATACACGTGGCTTAATTCGTCAACACCAGTTTGATAAAGTTGAACTCGTACAGCTTGTAAAACCAGAAGACTCAATGGCAACGCTTGAAGAGTTAACAGGGCACGCAGAGCAAATACTACAAGCACTTGACCTACCATACCGTAAAGTAATTTTATGTATGGGCGACATGGGCTTTGGCTCAGCTAAAACATACGATTTAGAAGTATGGTTACCTGCGCAAGACACATACCGTGAAATTTCGTCTTGTTCAAACATGGCTGACTTTCAGGCGCGTAGAATGCAAGCACGTTTTCGTCGTGAAGGTGTTAAAAAGCCAGAGTTACTACATACACTAAATGGTTCAGGCTTAGCCGTTGGCCGTACACTAGTAGCCATACTAGAAAACTACCAACAAGCCGATGGCACAGTAGTAGTACCAGAAGTATTACGCCCATACATGGGTGGACTTGAAGTAATTGGTAAACAATAAAAATCAAGTTTAAGTTAAGCAAGCTTTAAGCTTGTAAATCTTAAGACGAAAGCCGCTGTTTGCAATAAACAGCGGCTTTTTTGTTTTAGGTTAAAGGTAATAAGGTTCAGTTAATATGTAGGACGTGCTTTAGCGCGTTATAGTTCTTTAACAAAAATATGCACCTTTCTTTTTTATCAGTTTCTAGCGCTACATTTTACGAGTTTACTAAATGATTTAAACATAACTTCACTTGAGTATCTCCCATAGAGCCAGTACGTGTTGCATATTGTTAAAGCAGATATAGGCAGTTAACCAAAAAAGATAAGCTTCAATAATGCTCTTTGTGTAGTTTGTAACAATAGTTATTGCTATACATATGGCCTTTAATCGTGGTTAGAAAGAGAGATTTCATAAATAATATTCAACTTTCAAATACACTGTGTGTGAACAGTGTTTTGTCCAATAACATTATTAAAAGTCGTTTTGGTGTATTTTAACAGCGAGCATTTTATAACATACGTAATTACTTGTTTACATTAGAGTTATTTAGTGGAATTATTGAGCCATGTAATATACGCCGTTTTGGGGTGTTATAAACCCCCAAAGTGGTGTTCAATAAGCTGTTATGTTCTTTATGTGAATTATACTGCAACACTCTAATAGGGCGGGATTTTGGACAACATTTATTACTTGATATTAGGGTTAGTAGCTTTTTTTTCGATTCTATTCTTATTGCCGACTGAAGCAAAAAAGATAAAAAAACAGTTTAAGCGTGAAGTAACAGCGTTAACTGAAAGTATTGATGAAAGAATAGTTAGAATTCAGGGTAAAGCGGTTTTAATAGAAGAATTAACTTCTCCGATTTTTTTAAAGGAAGCTGCAGTAGTCGAAACCAAGTTTTACGAGATGTCAGAATATGCGAAACGTAATACTGGATTTAGTAGTAACAAAGGCGATTGGTCGTTAAAAAATTCGAAAAGCCAAAAAGTAAATTTCTTGCTGCAATGCGGAGGAGAATTCGCACTTATCGATGTCGAACATTGCAAATGGCTACTTACGAAAAATATCGAAACTGTAAACAACTATGGCGATATTGAAGAGTTCTTTTTTAATGGCAAATATAAATATATAGATCTTGCCCCTAGAGTTTTAAAGTTTATTTCGACGTTGGGCTTGAATGCCAAATATTACAAACACAGCATAGACGAAATCATTAAGTTAGACGAATGTGCAATTGAAAATGGCAATCATATTTCAGCCATTGGCAATTGCACATTACGTGATGTTAAGCATTACCCTGAGCTATTTAAATATTTACCAGAATACATAGACAAATTATATATAATTACTGGGACTGAAACAGAGCCAGTATACTTAACTGATGACTTTGGTATTTTATTTGGTTAGTGTCCTGTTGTTTAAAGAACATAACAAGCGCCTAAACTCCGACAATGTAAAGTTGTCATGTTTTTGGCAAACAACGCAAAAAGCCATGCCAACACATTGCGTGTTAGGCGGGCGTTAGCTGCCAAAGCAGAGTCCCGTGAGTAACTTAAAGTGCTGTAGTAAAAATGAACAACAAAATTAAAATAGTTTTCCTAATTATTTTCGCTCAGTTCTTATCTGGCTGTACTTCAATTGGAAGCTACATAATATCTAATCCTGATGTTTATCTATCAGAGGCAGAATTTATCAAAGCTAAACCCGAAGAAATTGGTTTCACAAAACATGAATTCTGTTCGCATATTTCAAAGGAGTGCATCCAATATCTGACAGCGCCTCCTTACCTCTCTGAAAACTTTCCAGTGGGTAGTTCTGTTTATTACAACCTTCACGCAGTAGGTAATGGAGTAGAGAAAACGATAACAGTGACATATATGGACGCTCCCTTGAAGTCAAGACGAGCTAATGTATAAACATCA